>JAEZQN010000358.1 GCA_023441145.1 Bacillota bacterium | reverse complement strand
ATTACTCCACAGGCAATCTCTATGATTATTGTACCATTCTTCAGTTTATTACTTTCTGTAATCGCTGCTCACGCAGTTCTTGGACCAGTAGGCTGGAAGATCGGTGCGGTTATTTCAGACGTAGTTTATGCAGGAATCACAGGTTCCTTTAAAGTAGTATTTGCTGCTATCTTTGGTTTTGTTTATGCTCCACTTGTAATTACTGGTTTACATCACATGAGTAATGCAATCGATCTTCAGTTAATCGCAGACTACGGCGGCACTATGCTTTGGCCTATGATCGCTTTATCTAACATTGCACAAGGTTCTGCTGTATTAGCAATGATTATGCTTCAGAGAAGAAATGCAAAAGCTCAAGAAGTTAACGTACCTGCAACTATTTCTTGTTACCTTGGTGTAACAGAACCAGCTTTATTCGGTGTTAACTTAAAATATGGTTTCCCATTCATCAGTGCATTGATTGGTTCTGCATGTGCAGCAGTATTCTGTGTGGCAACTGGAACTACAGCAAATGCAATCGGTGTTGGTGGTATTCCTGGAATCCTTTCCATTCAACCAAAATACATGGGAACCTTTGCAATCTCTATGGTAATTGCTATCGCAGTACCAATGGTTCTTACTATGGTATTAGGTAAAAAGAAGCTTGCAGCAATCGAAGCAGAAGAACAAGCAGAAGTAGTAGAACCAGTAGCAATTTCAAACGAAGAAACAAACATGACTGCTTTCTTAGATGGTCAGGTTATCACTTTAGACGAAGTAAATGATGGTGTATTTTCCGCTGGAACATTAGGAGAAGGTGTTGCAATCAATCCTGAAAATGATGTTGTATACGCACCAGTATCCGGTAAGATTTCTACACTAGTTGAGGATTCCAAGCATGCTTGTGGTATTGTAACTGATAAGGAAATGGAAATCCTAATCCATGTTGGTTTAGATACTGTTAATATGCAAGGAAATGGATTTGAATATTTAGTACAACAAGATCAATTCGTAACAAGAGGAACACCACTTATCCGTTTTGATCGTGAAAAAATTAAAAAAGCTGGTTACAGAGACACTACAATCTTAGTAGTTACTGAGCCAGGTAAAGCAAAAAACATTGAGTTTAAGACAGGAATGAAGGCAGTTTCTAACGAAACTACAATTGTGACCTTCCAATAGACAGGAGTTTGGCATGAGTAATTTTAAGAATAAGGTGGTATATCAGATATATCCAAAATCCTTTAACGATTCTAATGGAGATGGGTTTGGAGATATTAGGGGTATTATAGAGAAACTAGATTATTTAGAAGCTCTGGGAGTTGACTATATATGGAGTACCCCATTCTTCATTTCCCCTCAAAATGATAACGGATACGATGTGGCAGATTATCTAAACGTAGACCCTAGATTTGGAACTATGGAAGACGTGGAAGAAATGATTGCAGAAGCCGAAAAAAGAAACATTGGTTTAATGTTTGATATGGTGTTCAATCATACCTCTACAGAGCATGAGTGGTTTCAAAGGGCTCTAGCTGGAGATGAAAAATATCTGAACTACTATATCTTTAAGGATGGTAATCCAGATGAAATTCCTACGAATTGGGAATCCAAGTTTGGTGGACCTGCGTGGGAGTATGTTCCACACCTTAAGAAATGGTATCTCCACCTATTTGACAAGACTCAAGCTGATTTAAATTGGAATAACCCAGAGGTAAGAGAAGAACTGAAAAATGTAATTCGCTTCTGGAAAGACAAAGGAATCAAAGGATTTAGATTCGATGTGGTAAATCTTATTTCTAAACCAGATGTATTTGAAAATGATACCATAGGGGACGGAAGAAGATTCTATACAGATGGTCCTCATGTTCATGAGTTCCTAAAAGAGCTAGTAAAAGATACTGGCATTGAGGATATGGTTACAGTAGGGGAGATGTCCTCTACTTCCATAGACCACTGTATTCGTTATTCCAATCCAAAAGAAAAAGAATTATCTATGTGCTTTAACTTCCATCATTTAAAGGTGGATTATAAGGACGGTAACAAATGGGCCATTAAAGAGCCAGATATTGAAGGACTAAAAGACTTATTTGTAACATGGCAGTTAGGTATGCAAGAAAAAGAGGGTTGGAACGCTGTTTTCTGGTGCAACCATGACCAGCCAAGAATTGTATCTAGGTTAGGTGATGTTACTAACTACTGGAAGGAATCTGCCAAGATGCTTGCTACCTGCATTCATCTTATGAGAGGAACTCCGTACATCTATCAAGGGGAAGAGCTTGGTATGACCAATGCAGGCTTTACTAGTATAAATGAGTACCGTGATGTGGAAAGTTTAAACTATTATGAGATTCTCTGTGGACAAGGTAAGACAAGTGAAGAGGCCCTTGAGATCATTGGACTTCGCTCAAGAGATAATGGCCGTACGCCAATGCAATGGAGCAAAGACAACTATGCTGGATTCTCCACTAGTGAACCTTGGCTTCAAGTAAATCCAAACTATGAATGGATTAATGCAGAGAGCCAGGTTGAGGATGCAGACTCTATCTTAGCTTACTATAAGAGACTAATAGGGTTAAGAAAAGAGAAGCCTGTGATTGCAGACGGAACCATTTCCTTCCTGTCTCAGGACATTGAAAAAGTTCTTATCTATAAACGTAATTTAGCTGAGGAAGAACTATTAGTATTAAATAACTTCTCTGCAGAAGAAAAAACAGTTACCCTGACAGAAAGTCTACAAGGATATGAGAAGATCCTCGGTAACTATGATTCTACTGTAGCAAAGGATACTACTACTATTACGTTACGTCCTTATGAAGCAATAGTGTTAGAGAAGAAGTAGTAATAATTCTAATGTAAAATAAAGACGCAAGGTGTATGTTGCACCTTGCGTTTTTTTAGGATAAATTCAACCCCATAAATCGATCATTTATCACTTCAAATCCATAGTTCTCATATAATTTATGTGCATCTTTCGTAATTAGAAGTCCTTTGAGACTCTTTAACCGTTGATCTGTTACGATACGTTCCATTAATGCTTTTCCCATTCCATTCCCACGATATGCTTCGTCTATAATAACATCACAAAGATAAAAGGATGTAGCATAGTCCGTAAGTACTCTAGCGAAGCCAACCTGTTGCTTCGTTGCCTCTAGATACACACCAAAGCAGAGTGAATTCTCTATGGCAACTTGAATCGTTTCTAAGCTTCGTTTGTTTGCCCAGTAGCTTTGCTCTAGAAGCCTTTTCACCTCATGAAGCTGTATGTACTCTTTGTTATCTGATATAAAATACATCTTTATCCCCCCTACATTTTCCTTATACTATATCATAAGTAAAGAGAAGACAAAAGAAAATTCTGTAAATATGACAGAATGGTGTCATATTAAGCTTGGTATAATGCCGATATAGAATATAATTAAGGAGGACTGTTATGTCATTCGATTACAAGAAAGAAGAAAAATATCTATATCTGCCACCAACAAAACCAACCATAGTAGAGGTGCCACCAATGAACTACGTAGCGGTCAGAGGGGAAGGCAATCCTAACGAGAAGGGCAGTACATACGAGGATGCGCTAGGTATTCTATACTCTCTAGCTTATACCTTAAAAATGAGCTACAAAGGACCGTATAAAATGAAAGGATTTTTTGAATATGTAGTACCTCCATTAGAAGGCTTCTGGTGGCAGGAGAATGTAGACGGAATTGACTATAATAGAAAGAAGTCCTTTCAGTGGATTTCAGTCATTCGTTTACCAGACTTCATAAAGAAGGAGGACTTATCCTGGGCTGTGAAAGAGGTAGAGATAAAGAAGAAAATCGACTGTTCCTTGGCAGAGTTTCTTACAATTAAAGAAGGCTTATGTGTACAAATGATGCATCATGGCCCTTATGATGAGGAACCAGCTACCATTGCTATGATGGAGCAATACTTACAAGAACAAGGTTATGTAAATGATTTTACGAAAGGACGTTTACACCATGAAATCTACCTGTCAGATCCTAGAAAGGTAGAACTTGATAGATTAAAGACAGTTATAAGACATCCAATAAAGAAAAAATCCTAGGGGGGAGAATGATGAATCTAATTACAATAACAGAAGAGAACTTAGAACAGGAGCATATCTGCTGTGCCATTTCCAATAATAGAGATTGTCAAGTTGTTGCAAAGAAATCTTGGTTGAGGGAGCGCCTGAAAGAAGGATTAACCTTTATAAAATGTGATGTGAGAGGAAAATGTTTTATTGAGTATATTCCAGGAGAATATGCATGGGCACCCATAGAAGCAGATGGGTATATGTACATAGATTGTCTTTGGGTATCTGGCCAGTTTAAAGGAAAAGGCTATTCAAACTTACTTCTTAATGCTTGTATAAATGACAGCAAGGAGAAAGGAAAAATTGGTCTAGTAATACTTTCTTCAGCAAAAAAACGTGGATTTCTTAGTGATAAGAAATTTTTACTCCACAAAGGATTTAGGGTATGTGATTACGCTAATCCAGATTATGAGTTATTGTTTCTTCCATTTATGGAGGGCGCTAAAGAGCCAAGGTTTAAGGAACATGTAAGAGAGCCAAAGTGTGAGGAGCAGGGTTTTGTCCTTTATTATACCAATCAGTGTCCCTATACCGCCAAGTATGTGCCACTACTTGAGCAAGTGGCAAGGGAGCATGACACTCCACTTTATGTGAAGCATATAACAACTGCCAAAGAAGCACAGCATGCTCCTGCACCGTTTACTTCTTTTAGTTTGTTTTATAATGGGGAGTTTCTAACAAATGAGATATTATCAGAGAAGAAGTTTGAGAACATAATTATAAATTATAGAAACTAGGTGAGCTATGC
>JAEZQN010000349.1 GCA_023441145.1 Bacillota bacterium | reverse complement strand
TACAATACTTCTTAGTTTCCATTCTATCTGGATGTGCTTTCTTTTCCTTAGTCATATTGTAATTACGTTGTTTACATTCTGTACAAGCTAATGTAATTTTTACGCGCACAGCTTCCACCTCCGCTATTAATTCTATTTGTGTTATTGTTTACAGTCATCATTGATTTTTAGGCATAAAAAAAAGACCTCTTCCATCGCTAGTTTAGAATAGCATAATCTAAGAATTCCGTCAATAACTTTTGATAGAAATATAGCCATTTTACAATAATTAACTGCAAAATAAAAAATTATCAATGTAACCTTTTATTATGCAAAGGAGTAAATATAGTGTAATATTAACTTAAAAGGAGGAGTAGAAATGCGAATAAAGCCATACAAGCCGCTATGTCTTCTATTGATATGTGCCTTACTTATCAGTAGTGTTAGCTTAACAGGCTGTACCAATAAGAAGAAAGCCAAAAAGACGATAAACCCATCACCAACAAGCACTACTCAGGCAACAGAGGACTGTGATGGAGGTTCAGAGGATCAAATCACAGTATCTTCATTAAAAGAGAAATATGAGGAGACCGAGGATTACATCTATACAGAACCTATTTATAATGCCTCACCAAAAGATTACATACATCAAATTTCTCTAGACTTTTCAGCAGAAGGTTTTTCTGATGAACAGCTAAGAAAGATTGTTAATGTATATACTGATGCTAAACTTCAAAACACCGCAGATCCTGTTCTAGAATACGATGATGATAGCCAGACTATCCTTGTAAAACCAAATAAATGGGGCATCCTTCCTGTTATCGATGAACCTGGTTTTGAAGAAGAGGAGTACTCTAGTTGGGGAAATGTTAGTAAATTGTATTTTTCTTTAAATATAGATCCAAAAACAGGAGAACGATTAAAAAAACCAGTGGTTACAGTAGTAACCTTTACGAATGGGTTACAAGCTCCTACTGCTGCATTTGAAGTTCTAGATGACGGCCGTCCAGGTATTAGTTGGTCTCCTGTAGAAGGTGCTACTAAGTATATGGTTTGTTATACTCTATACTACGACGCATTTACACATAACGAAGATGGATCCATTTCTATTTCAGAATATGGCATTGACCAAGTCACTGCCACCCAGTGTATTTTTAAGCTTGCAGAAACTACAGACACTAGATATGAAGATATATACGAAGCGGAGCAAGGAGACTATGTTAGCTCTATGAACTTCTTAGCTGCCGTGGACTCCGATCTTCAGAAAGGCTTTTGCATAATAGCATTAGATGAGAATAATCATTCTCTTTCTAGCAATATACTTAAAATTAAGAGTTTACTTCCAGAGCTTCCATCTACCTGCCATTTTACTGTAAGCGATACTTATAAGGATCCTTCACAGGTGCCATTTACTAGTAATGTATCCATGGTAAGTGGTGATACGGTATTAAAATATCCTAGAGTAATTGACTTCACCCCTGTTATGCAGGAAGCACAAAAACAAGCTGAGGTAGAATCTTCTTACTGCTATGTCACTGTTCCATATAGGGTAAAGGGTACCTCGTTTTCTGGTTCCTTTTCTATGGAAGGTACTTCAGAAGACATTGTTAGTAAGATAGAACAATTACAAAAAAGGTATCAAGAGGAATCCTATACCAGTGCAGTTGCTACTCCTGATATGAACCTTCCTGATACCCCACCTTCTAATGTAACAAGTCCTGACTCCCCTGTAGTAGATCCAGAGGACGTAGAAAACACTGACCAAGAATACATCGATATGCCTGACATTCCAATCACAGCGAGTAACTCCCTGTCTGCATATCTTGCATCCCAGATGTTACTTGGAAAAACAAGCATAAGCTTAAATGATTTTACAGAAGCTTCGAATGTTGAATATCTAAGCGACTGTATTTTTGAAGCAGTTTACCAAAACCCACTAATACTCAATACAAAATCCTTTAGGCTAGACTATGAAACCAACAGTCTACTTGTAGAGTATCAAAGTATAGATGCTTCTACTATGGCGGCGAAGCAAAAAGAGATTATGGAAGCTGTAGCAAAGATTACTAATCAGATTATCACTGAAGGTATGTCTGACTTAGAGAAAGAAACAGCAATTAATACTTACATATGTGATACAGCTGAGTATGATGATGCTGCTTGTGAGCATGCCATGGCAAACAATATGACTATTGTTGACCCTAAGTATTTAGACTCTTTTAATCCATATGGCATACTAATTAATAAGGTTGGGGTCTGTGCTAGTTATGCAGCATCTTTCAAACTTCTTGCTGATGCCGCAGATATAGAGACTATTGTTGTTACAGGCAAATTAAATGGAACCATTCCACATGCTTGGAATCGCGTAAAAATCGAAAATGAGTGGTATTCAGTAGATAGTACGAACAATGATAATGAATCTATTCCAAATGCATTATTTAACCTAAGTGATGAGGAAGCCTCTTCTGTTCTTGTGGAGGATGTGGACTTTGTTTGTGACAACACCCTTGAGAATTATAAAGCTAGTGGTAATAACTATGAGTTCTATAGACTTAATAAGAAATACTTTGAGTCTTCTGATATTACCGGTATTGCTAAGAGCATTACTAATACACAAGGCTTTAATGTCTTTCGAACGGACTATAACATTACCTCAGAAGAAGCCAAGTCGATTATCGAAGATGCTCTAACTAAGAATAACTATACTGGAACCTATCGTTATCAAGTATTTTTAGGTGTTGTTGTCTTAGCTTTAGAAAATTAAGTTTTCCACCATACCTCTATTCACCTTACACTTGCTACCACCTTTTCAGATATGGTATATAAGTTAGCCCTATCCCAAATGAAGAACGAGCACAATGCTGATGACATTTACCAAGAGGTCTTTCTACGATTAATGAAATGTAAATGTAAGTTCCAATATAAAGAGCACGAAAAAGCATAGATAGCCAAAACAACATTAAACTGCTGCAAAAGGCATTACACCAGTGCTTGGTATAGACACTATGCAACTCTAGATAATAAAGCCATAGAACAGATTCTCACCCCCACTACTGTAGTAGATAGGGAGCACGATGTCTGTCATGCCATATTACAATTGCCTTTAAAATACCGCATGGTAATTCATTTTTTTTATGAAGATATGAGTATCTCCATGATTGCTAAGAGGCTCTACACAAAAGAAGGCACAGTAAAATCCCAACTCTTTAGAGCTAGAGCTCTTCTAAAAGAAATGTTATAAAAACAGCTGTCTACCACATTAGCTCTTCGGTAGACAGCTGTTCTATTTTCTTTACTCTCTTATTTCTTCATGCTTCTCTCGTTCTAACATATAATCAGTTGGACTAATTCCTACGTACTTTTTAAATATACGGCTAAAGTAGTTAGGATCATTATAACCTACTAAAAAACAAATTTCTTTAATTGTTTTATCTGTATTATTAATCAATTCCCTTGCTTTGGTAATTCGTAGATTGTTTACCCACTCCACATAACCAAAACCAGTGGCTTCTTTAAAAATCTTGCTAAAA
>JAEZQN010000339.1 GCA_023441145.1 Bacillota bacterium | reverse complement strand
GAATGGGAAACCATATTTTAAGTTAACACCGAATAAAGCTGGTTCTGTTACACCAAGGTAACAAGAAATAGTTGCAGGTACGTTAACTTCTTGAGCTTTTGCATTTCTTCTCTGAAGAATAATCATCGCTAATACAGCAGAACCTTGAGCAATGTTAGATAAAGCGATCATTGGCCAAAGCATAGTTCCGCCGTAATCTGCAATTAACTGAAGGTCGATAGCATTACTCATGTGATGTAAACCAGTAATTACAAGTGGAGCGTAAACAAAACCAAAGATAGCAGCAAATACTACTTTAAAGGAACCTGTGAATCCTGCATAAACTACGTCTGATATAACAGCACCGATCTTCCAGCCTACTGGTCCAAGAACTGCGTGAGCAGCGATTACAGAAAGTAATAAACTGAAGAATGGTACAATAATCATAGAGATTGCCTGTGGAGTAATCTTACGGAAGAATTTCTCTAAATATACTAAGGTAAAGGCAGCTAAGATCGCTGGGATTACCTGTGCTTGATAACCAATTTTATTTAAAGTAAAGAATCCGAAATCCCAAACAGGAATATCTGCTGCAGCTGTAGAACCTACTGCATACGCATTTAATAACTGTCCAGAAACTAAAGTTAAACCAAGAATAATACCAAGAATCTGAGTAGTCTTCATCTTCTTAGTTACAGACCAACAGATACCAACTGGTAGCATATGGAAGATCGCTTCACCAAGTAACCATAAGAAGTTATCTACCCCTGCCCAGAAAGTGCTGATGTCAACTAATGTCTTAGTTCCATCTTCAAACATCTTGATACTGTCAATAACATTTCTAAAACCTAAGATCAAACCACCAACAATAATTGCTGGAATAAGTGGAGCAAAAATCTCTGCAAGTGCAGTTACCACTCTTTGGAATGGATTCTGATTCTTTTTCGCTGCCTCTTTTACCTTATCTTTGGATACGCCTTCGATACCACCGATAGCCATAAAATCATTATAGAAATCAGAAACATTGTTACCAATGATTACCTGAAATTGTCCAGATTGAGTAAAGCTTCCCTTTACAATGCTCATAGCCTCAATCTTCTTTATATCTGCCTTTTTAGGGTCGATTAATGCAAAACGCATACGAGTCATACAGTGAGATACGGCACTAATGTTTTCTTTGCCGCCGATTAATGTAAGAAGTTCTTTTGCTTCTTGTGAATATTTTCCCATAACATCCTCCTAATTATTATTCTATACATGTTTAAACAAGTTGATATGTATTTTATATCATACTTGTTTAAACATGTCAACATAGTTTTTTATTTTTTGGTCGCAATTGTTTCTTTACCTCCATAGCATGAGATAGGTTGTCCCATTATATTCGATGATATGGACATATGAGTAGTTTGTTTTAATAAATAAGAACAAGCTATCCACATTATTAAGCTAAACACTAAAAAGTCCTGAAGTGGGACTACAATGCTTGCATTGCAGGCCTACTTCAGGACCTTATCAGTGTCAAACAACAGGACATTATCAATGACCTCTGTGTTTGTCTTTTCGTTTCTGCTGTTTTAAGTCGAACTGACGTTGTTTCTCAACTTCTCTCTGCTCTTTGCTAATCTGCTTGCGCTTGGTTTTTACTTCTTTCCTCTGCATCTGTAATACCTGTTGCGACTTAGTTCCAATACTAGAATTTTGTAACTGTATTCTGGCATTACGCTGTCTGCGTTTCGGATTGTCCGCAGTTTGTTTCACTTCGATTTCTACAGCTGGACTGAACTTGAGCTCACAGTAGTGCTTAAGGATGAAGTCCCAAACTTCGTAATCTTTCGGTTCTGCACCATATGTGATCTTACATACCGACAAGTTATCGTCAGATATCCGTTCAAAAACTCCTACCCAGAACGGTTCCTCAAAAAACACCGTTAACTTTTCGCTCATCTTGTCCATAATGAACCCTCCTTAAATGTGTTATGGACAAAGAATGGACAACCCAGGAGGGGCAGGTTACTTACCCTGTCAAGACTAACAGGACGGCCGGGCTACCTACCGGCTCTAGCACATCTCATAGGATGTGCGTTGCGTTTCTATCTTTGTTTTTGCAAATCTATATGAAGCACAATAATGTGCGACATACTGAGTTCACCATACTTGGTGCCCAAATAGTATCCCATTCTGTTTCATTTAACAAGACACCTGCGGTGGATCGTGTAAACAACATTATCCATACCACCGCAGTGTGCTATCGGCTTTCTGTCTTTCCGAAAGCCTTTTTTACTCACTATTATAATATTAAGCATTGGCATAATTAATAACAATGACATCATTTTCTAAGATGGTAGTGGTTCCTTTTGGAATAATCACCTGTCCCTCTCTTCTTATCATAACGATTAATCCATCATCACGAGATACCTCAGAGATTCTCTTATTTATCCATTCATCGCCTTTGTCAATATTTTTTTCATATAAATGAATGGCATCTACCTTATAGGTAGCTAAACCACTAAGTATTAAGGTGTCTCCCGTCTGCAAGTTGGTATTTCCATTTGGTACTATCTTTTCTTTTCCTCTCACCAATAGAATAAGAATGGTATCTGGAGGAAGTAGTATCTCGCTAACCACCTTCCCGACCCAGGCATGAGTAGATGACAAAGTAAACTGAATAAATTGGACTGGCTCCTCATCAATGTAGTCATTGAAGGTTTTCATAACGTCAGAATCATTGTCTGTCATCTTGAGAAATCTTGCCACAAAAGGGATCAGCGTACCTTGAACTAATATGGAAAATAGCACGATAAAGAATACCATATGATAAATGTCATTGTCCGTAATAGCAGGATTAATGACTACCAAAATAGCAAATACTATAGACGCTGCTCCACGCATACCAGCCCAAGAAACTAGTAACTGTTGTCTAACACTACACTTAAATGGTGAGAGTATTGCAAATACAGCAATCGGTCTTGCCACAAAGGTCAAAAATAACGCAATGCCAAGGGCAGTTAGAGCAACCCCTGGTAGCTGCGAAGGAAATGCAAGAAGACCAAGTAAAAAGAATAATGTCATCTGCATCAGCCCTGTAATTCCATCAAAAAAATGTACCAAAGCCTGTTTGTTAGGGATACGAAGATTACCCAAAATAATTCCAGTAATATACACGCTTAGATATCCATTTCCTCCAAAGTACGTTGGTGCTGCATAAGAAATTAGTGCAATACCTAGAATAAAAATCGTATCGAAACCTTCATCAGAAAAAGTAAACTTTTTAAAGATTACTCTTGTAAGTAAAGCAAATACTATACCAAAGCCAACACCACAGATGATCTGTATGAGTAGCATAAAGACAAAGCTGGAAGCCGAGGTATCTCCTCCCATTAAGGATAATATAATTACCGTTAGCATATAGGAAAATGGGTCGTTACTACCACTTTCTACTTCTAGAAGAGATGCCGTATTATTCTTAAGATTCAACCTCTTGGAACGCAAAATAGAAAAGACAGAGGCTGCATCTGTAGAACTAATGACAGCTCCGATGAGAAAACTCTCTAGAACATCAATTCTTAGCACCAAAAAACAGAACAGTCCTACTAAACCTGCAGTAATGGTGGTTCCTAGGGAAGAAAGTAACGCTGCCTTTATTGCAATTGGTCTTGCCTCACTCCATTTGGTACCAAACCCACCATAAAACATAATAAAAATAAGAGCAATTGAGCATATCCGCTCAGCAAATTCGTAATTTTCAAATGGAATCTTTAATACCCCATCGCTTCCAAAAAACATTCCAAGTACAATAAATGCCATTAACACAGGAATGCCTATCTTCCTAGATATACAATTAAAAATCACACATGCAAATATAATTGTAGCGGCAAAAATCAGGTATAAAGTCAAAAGAAAACCTCCTATCATTTGTTAAATACTTATGTTAAATTTATTCTTTTATCATCCAAGAGTTATACTTATGCATAAGAAAATGAGCAAATCGTAAATTCAATACTACTACAACAATGCCAATAGCACTATAAAATAGTATACTGTTTACTCCATAACCC
>JAEZQN010000337.1 GCA_023441145.1 Bacillota bacterium | reverse complement strand
TAGTAACCCCAAAAACAACAAAGAAGATACTCATTAAAATAGCGGAGACTATAGATACTGTAATCTCTCCTTCTCTAAAAAAAGCAGTAAAGCAAGCAAAGATACAAAGTCCTAGAAAAACCACCGTGGAGATAGATTGCATAACTAATGCTTTTAGTCTCTTTCTATCACCTGACTTTATTATCTGTGCAAATCCATAAAAACAATTAAGTAATGCTAAAATTAGTACGATGGATATTATGTAAAAATGAATCTTAAATCCTTTACTATACTCCCCAATCAATACATCCACAGCTCTCCAAGTACGGGTTTCATAAGATTCTGGTGGAACATAGCACATATACATCTGCCAACTCTCTAGTGTCGTCACTACTGTTGAAGTCACAATAACCTGATTTTCTAACAGCAGCTCTGACAGAAAAAACACCCCTATTGATAAACCAGATGCAACCAATAAAGCAAATCTTTTTGCAATTCTTATAAGTATTGGAAGGAGTAAAACCCCAACAATTACTGCCAAACTAATAGGCGTGTACGGAATTATGTACTTTGGATAATACTCACTTAATACCGTTCCATTCCTAATCATATCTAAAGTAACCTTTACTCCCATATACAAAGGATAATAAGATATTAAGATAAGTCCAACTAGTGAAAATAGGTAATACCTCTTAAAAGATTTCTTCATGATACTCCCCTTTCTTTACATAGCATTTGTCAAAAGAACATATCCAATGGCTATTACTAACGCAATAAAACATAAAGTGGAGGCTAAGGACAGCTTCCTGTATGACAAAATACTCTCCACTCGTATTCTAACCTTTGCTCCCCCAAAGGATGATGCAAATAGAGTCTTATGCCCCACACAATTGATAAGATTAAGCGCATACTCCTTCTTTTCACTTTCCCCATACTTTTTAAGTACTCTTTCATCACAGGCAAGTTCTGTTTCTTCTAAAAAATGCTTTAAGAACAACCATGCAAATGGATTAAACCAGTGGATAGCAACGCTAATAAAAGCTACGATACGCCACAAATTATCTAGGTGCTTCCTATGCGCTTGTTCATGTGCAAGAATGAATTTCAGGTCTTTATGTACATAATTGCTGGGTAAGATTATTTTAGGTCTTATTATGCCATATACAGCTGGTGAGGTGATTTTATCAGAAAAATAGATATTATCGTGATTATGAATGGCATCTTTTAGTTCACTTATAGTTATATAATATAGCATAAAAACTGTAATGAGCATGGCTAGTGCCCCTACAACCCAAATCCCAGAGGCTATATGAAAGATATCCTCCAGTAAATCTTTTTTATAGGTAATAGGAAAATAGCTATCGGCTGCCATAATACTGTTTGAAAATGAAAAGGTTTCATATCCTTGATATACGACAAAGATTTTTGTAGTAAACTGTGAAATTAGTGACATCAAGCTATACTTTCCTGCAATTCCAATAGGTATCCACATTCTAAAGAATGGTATCACCCATAAGATATAGGCAAACCGTCGTGGTAGCTTTTTCACTTTTCCCATGAGCATTACAATAATGCCAACGATGGTAGCGGATATACTCATATTAAAAAGTAAGTAGAAAACATCATCCAGCAAACAATCACCTCTTTTCAATCATTTCACGTAGCTGCTTATACTCATCCTCAGTCATTGTTTCATCTTCTAATAGCGCAGAGAACAGTGCCTTTCTCGAGCCTCCAAATAATTTGTCAATAAGGGTTTTGGTTTCTAATTTACAAATGTCCTCATGAGAAATCAAAGAGGTACAGATAAACCCAGGGTCTTCTCTTTTTATGTAGTTCTTAGCTTCTAGCTTTTTTAACACAGTATAGGTTGTGTTCTTGTTCCAGCCAATTTGGTTTGCTGCAAGAATACTTAATTCCTTTGCACTAACTGGTTCATTGGCCCATACAAGCTCCATAACTTTCATTTCACTGTCATATATTTTTTTACTCATTGTCATCAACCTTTCAACCAGACTATTTCTATAGTCTATACTATTATAATAGTCTGTAATTGTCAATACTTGTATTCCCTATATGTGTAACATCAACTAAGGGAGACACTTTTATAGTAGTTGTCTCCCTTTGGTTCTTTTTCTATTTCTTATCCTTTGTCTTAAAGATTAGAGAAGCCAAGTATGCAAAGATGATAGCAGCTGAGATTCCTGCTGCTGAAGCAGTAAAGCCACCTTTAAAAAGACCTATGAGTCCTTCTTTATCTATCGCTTCCTTCACTCCCTTAAATAGGTTGTTACCAAATCCAGAAAGAGGTACGGTGGCTCCACAACCAGCCCATTTTGCAAAAGGCTCATATAGTCCAACTGCTCCCAAAATAGCACCAATACAAACTAATCCTACCATGATGCGGCCAGGCATTAATTTTGTCTTATCCATAAAAATCTGTACTACGACACAGATTAAGCCACCAATGACAAATGCTTTTATATAATCCATACCACTTCTCCTATTCTTCTACTTCTAGAATAACGCCATGAGCAATTCCTGGAACGGATTGTCCTTCATTGTAACTAGTTGGAGAAAGTAATGCTCCCGTTGGTACAAATAATACTCTCTTCCACTTCTTACGGCGCATCATCTCTAGAATATATCCTGTTAACGTAATGGCAGAACAGCCACAACCACTGCCTCCAGCATGAGTATCTTGGTTCTCCGGATCAAAGATCTCAATTCCACAATCCATATACTGATTTTTTATATCGTAGCCATTCTCCTTCATGATATCAAAGGTAATATCTCGTCCTACCGTTCCTAAGTCACCAGTAATAATCTTGTCATAATACTCTGGTTGTCTGTTTAAGTCCTTGAGATTAGCAGTAATTACACCAGACGCTGCAGGTGCCATACAGGCTCCCATATTCATAGAATCCTTAAGACCATAATCTACTATTTTTCCAGTTGTAAAGCCTTTGACCACTACACCACAAGCGGTATTCGTCTTTTCCTTTGATAACACAACACTACCACTTCCTGTGACGGTCCAGGTGGCGGAATAAGGTCTTTGATTTCCGTATGCAGAAGGAAAACGAAACTGTTTTTCTGCACTAGCAAAATGACTGGAGGTGACTGCAATAGTTTTATCTGCATAACCGCCATCAATGGCCATGGAAGCTAGGCCAATCCCTTCTCCCATGGTAGAACAAGCACCATAGATACCAAACATCGGAATATCCAGTGATAGGATACCAAAGGAAGTAGCTATCAGCTGTCCTAATAAGTCACCACCAAACAAATACCGAATATCACTATTTTGAAGACCTGTCTTTTTAATTGCTAGTTCACAGGCCATTTTTTGCATCTTACTTTCCGCCTCCTCCCATGTTTTCATTCCAAACATAGGATCTTGGTCTACTAGATCAAAATAATTGCCAAGAGGACCTTCTCCCTCTTTTTTCCCAGCTACTGAAGCATAACCAATGATATAGGGAGCATGTTCAAATATGATTGTCTGTTTCCCTTTTTGCTTACTCTGTTTCTCGCCCATAGTTTCCTCCTATACCCAACCTGCTAGCTTAGCGATGTAATAAATAATACCTAAAACCCATGAAGAAAAGATACCATATAAGATAACTGGACCGGCAATAATAAAAATCTTGCATCCTATACCAAAGACTTGACCCTCTTTTTTATATTCTAGCGCAGGAGCAACCACTCCATTGGCAAAGCCAGTAATTGGTACAACGGTTCCTGCACCCCCCCATTTTGCAAGGGTAGGGTAGATATTAAGGCCAGTTAACAAAATACTTAAAAATATCAGTGTAATACTATTCCATGCAGCTGCTGTCTCCTCACTAATGCCAAAATCCTTATAGAAATTCAGAATAAACTGTCCAATCGTACAAATAATACCACCTGCTACAAAGGCTTTCACACAATTTGAGAAAACACTATGGGTCGGTGTTTTCTCTTTTACATACTTTTCATATTTCTTACCCTGAAGCTTTTTGTCCTTTTCCTCCATTACATCTCGTATTGTTTGATTATTACTCATTTTATTCATCCTTTCTAAGTTAGTATTGGGACAGTATTAGTAATTGTACCAGTGAGCCAACTCCTTTTCCTATGGCTGTACATATAATGAGAAAGCAGATTCCCTTCTTTAGTCTTATACGTCTTGAAAATGCTGGAATGACGTCAATCACTTCTGCCAAAGCGATGGCTAGACATCCTACAAAGAGACCGGAGAAGCTTCCATATACCACTAAAAATAATGGGCCTAATGGTAGCCCCCACTTAAATACAGAATACAAATTACCTAGAATACCACCCACCATAACACAATCTTCAAAGAAAAGTGCATATTTCACTGTCTTCGTAAAGGTAGATAGGCGTTGTATGATTTTAAGCAATGTGATGAAGGCATAAAGGCCACCTGCTACAATGCATCCTCCTGCAAAACCAATAAGAAAAAGGAGACACATCCTAATCAGCATCAATGATATTCCCCTTTCGACTTACATCTTGAATCAGGGTACTATTAATATCATCCTCATATTTCCTCATTTCAATCTGCATAGGTGTAGGATCTTTGTTTAGCTTAACCTTTGAGAAATGATTAAAGAAGAGAATAACCCCTACTCCAATTCCTATGCTATAACCAATTTCCATGGCAGACCAACCAGTTTTTTCTTTTCCCATGACCATCTGATAGACATTACTAAATATATCAGAGATAGAGGCGTCCTCATTAAATGTCATGATAGAGAAGGCTCCACCAAAAAAAATGACCAGTCCAGCAAACCCTGTCTTAATATACTCTAACCACTTCTTAGGCTTTTTAGGCTTAGTATAGGACACTACAAATTCCACTTCTCCTAAATTGATAACCTCAACCTCTGGATGATATTTGGTAATGAGTTGAATAATCTTCATAATGCTAAAACAGTATTTCATATCTTGGTCACACTCTATCGTCATGACAATCTGACGATTTAGATTGCGCACCAAAGAAGAATCTGAACTATAGAGCTTAGCTACATCCTCTAGGTATACTGTTTTATTGGTTACTTCTATGTTCTTATCTATCTTGATATAAACTATAGTACGCTTCATAGACCTTTCCTCACATCCTTTGTGCTAATATATGGGATAAAATCTATATATGAAATAATTGGTATATAGTGGTAGCATTTGAAGCCAGGGTTCCACTGTACACATGCTCACGAGGCATAAGAAAAACAAAATATATCACCGCCATTAACATAATTAAGCTAATGACAAAGACATATAATAGCTTTCTTCTTGTCATAGTAAAACCACCTTTCTATTAATTCTACATTTAAAAAGACATCTACTTAAGCAGATGCCTTTTTTATTATTATCCTATTTTTCCATTTATTTATACGCCTTTTATAAACTTATTCTGCGTAAGGTATTATGACATTCTTTCTCTCATTACTTTTAGAATTTTCTTTTCCAAACGAGATACCTGAACCTGACTAATTCCCATTTCCTTCGCTATATCCGTTTGTGTTTTATCTCGAAAATATCTTAGTTCGATTAAATTACGCTCCTTTTCATCTAGGGTTGCTATAATCTCACGAAGGGCTATCTGATCTATCATATGTTCATTCTCATCCTTATTTTCCTCAAGCTTATCTATCAGATAAATGGCATTACCATCTCCCTGATAAATGGTTTTATATAAAGACTCTACTTCAGAATTAGACTCCATTGCTAATATAATATCTTCTGTAGAGATCTTAAGTTCCTCACTAATCTCCTCAATTGAAGGTTCCCTGTCTAACTTGTAAGATAATACTTCCTTGGTAATTCTAACTTTCCCCGCTATTTCTTTTAGGGAACGGCTTACCTTAATCATACCATCGTCTCTCAAAAATCTCTTAATCTCCCCGGTTATCATAGGTACTGCATAAGTGGAGAACCTTACCTCAAAGCTACTATCAAATTTATCAATTGCCTTTATTAGACCGATACAACCAATCTGAAACAAATCCTCCAACTCATGTCCTCTACCAGCAAATCTTCGAACGATACTCCATACTAATCCGATGTTCATAGTTACAACCATATCTCTAGCTGCTTTATCTCCCTGTTTTGAACGCTCAATCAATTCGAGAGTATCCATGTCCACCTCCAGTTACATTAACTTGTCTTATATCCCTATATAAGCAGAATCTTAATGATGAATCACCTTCTCCAAGTATATTACTGTTCCTTTCTTTACTTCCGACTCCACTCTTAAGTTATCCATAAAAGCTTCCATAAAGGAGAATCCCATACCAGAACGTTCTAAATCTGGTCTTGAGGTATATAACGGCTCCATAGCCTGTTTAATATTCTCAATACCGATTCCTTTATCAACCACCTCTATGTATATGGTTTGCCCCTCAATTCGACATTTCATTACTATCTTCCCTGGTCCATTCTGATATCCATGTATGATAGAGTTGGTAACTGCTTCAGAAACAGCAGTCTTTATGTCTGCTAGTTCTTCCATAGTTGGATCAAGCTGAGATACAAATGCAGCAACTACCACTCGTGCAAAGCTTTCATTTTTGGAATTACTATCAAATTCAATATAGATCTCATTGGTATCTGCCATCAAATCCCTCCTAACTACATTCTCCTTATAATCTGTTAAACGATCCATATAACTTACTTCCTTTCTATCATTTTAATGTTTTAAAATCTTCCATAGCAGATTGATTATCTGAATATAATTTCACAATCTTGAACAAACCAGAAAGTCTAAATATACGGTCAACAGCTGTGTTTAAATGAGTTATGGCTATCCTTCCACCCGATACCGATACCCTTTTATAGCGTCCCATAATGACACCAATCCCTGAACTATCCATAAAGGTTGTACGCTCAAAATCGAATATAATATGCCTTATATGTCTCTTATCTATCAGTTGGTCTGACCGTTCCTTTACAAACTGTGCACAATGATGATCTAAATCTCTTTTTAACTTAATCACCAAACAATTATCTATTACCTCATAGTCTGCATAACATCCTTCTTCACCCTGTGTAAAAAAAATCTGTCTTTTCATGTCATATTCCTTTCTTCCAATATTTTACATTTGATGTGTAAAAAAATACATGCTATACGTTACCTTTTTTTACTTACGTTTCGTATAGCATGTATCTTAATTTATTCTGGAAGTGTATTCAGCTGCTTCTTAGCATCTTTACCACGTCTACTATCCGGATTACTTTCAACTAACGCTTCAAAATACGTCCTAGCATTCTTATAATCCTCTAGCTTCTGATAGCAACGTCCGATAAAGTAAATTGAGTCTTCATAGCCTTCCTTTAGCTTTACAGCATTCTTTAAGGTAGTGATTGCTTCCTCATATTTACCCTTTTCATACAGATTATACCCTTCATAATATAACTTCTGGGCAGTATCTTCAAAGGCCTTTGCCTTTATTATATCATAAATCTTTGCTGCAGCTTCAAACTCAGCTAAGTTAGTTCCATCATAATCTACTAATGCTCTTGCTGCACCTTCAAAGTCATTATTCAAATATAGATTAGCAGCAGTAAGTAGCACATTGATATTCGTCTTTGCTGATGTATCAGCCCCTTCATTTTCCGTTGAAATAGCGGTAGCCTCTTCTAACTCTTTCTTTAATGAAGCAATCTGCTGATCCAAGCTTTCTTTCTCTTTCGCAAGAAGGTTCTTCTCATTTTTCAGAGTGTTCATCTGGGCTGTCTGTTCATTGATTTTTGCCTGAAGCTCTGCATTATTATTATTCTTAATTGTTGGGAATATCAAAAGGCATGCTACAGCAATACCTACAATAGCTCCTATTACAAGATTTAAATAAGCCCAGATATTAGGCTTGTCCTCTCTATATTCCTTCAAACCAGAGAAAACAGCAAACTCTGTTCCTGTCTTAGCAGGCATATCGTCACTATGAACTTCCTTTACCTCAGTTATTACCTTGGTTGGAGTGACTCCCAGTTCTCTCATATAGTTTAAAGTAACGGTATTATTGACATCTATGGCTGCTGCTTTCATAAGAACACGGCCAGCCTTATCATTCTCACCTTCATGCATATAAAGAAGTGCTAACAACTGATATGCACGAATAAACTTTGTATTTAGTGTTATAACCTTCTTAAGTTGAATAATTGCCAAATCAGGACTACCTTGTCTAGCAGATTGTAAGGCAAAATTATACTTCTTGATTGCCTGATTTATGCTTTCCAATCTAGTCGGATTGGATTGTACCATATTTATATATTCATCTGCGTCGTTATCCTTACTGTTTAGATGTTTACTAAGCACCCATTCACTTATTGCACTTACTGTCTCTCCCATCTCATAATATACAAGACCTAACAGATTACGTGCATTGGTATTGTGCTTGTCGAGTTCCAAACTTGTATGAAGAGAAATAACTGCACCAGATAAATCTCTTACCCGTGCCTTCATTAACCCTTGATTGTAAAAGGCATTGGAAGCTTTTACAACTCTTCGGTAAACTCTTACATCTTCTCCACAACGATCGCAACGATTATTCTTTAACGATAAGATATTATCGCAATTCGGACACCTCATGTTATCTCCACCTATTTCATCTTTATCACAAACCTAAGTTACTTATTATGATTGCTTTCTTTCTTGCTCTCTTTCAGCAATTCCTTGATAATGTCTGTAGCATCGGTTAAATTGTTGTTATAAATTGCATCCTCTGCCTGTTCAACTTCTAAACTTGGCTGAAATCTTGCTAATTCTTCCTCAAAATCTATCACACTATCCCTCCATTCTGTGGTACCGTATATCCTAACATTAATTTACATATGATTGACTATAGATATAGTCTATTACATCATACAGAACAATGGCTGAAAAATCAATACTTTATAAACATTTTCATAATCTTAACTGATATAAATTCGATACTCTACTTGGTATATAACTATGAGATAAAAATTGAATGAACACCATACTATAAATGGAAATAAAATCTATTTCTATTATAATATGGTGCCCATTTATTTCAACTATTTACCATCGCAAAACTCGACATACTAGCTAAGCTGTGCCAAACGCTCCTCAACTTTAGCCATCATATCGGTGTATTTCTCTAATTTTACCTTCTCTTCTGCGACCTTCTCAGCTGGAGCTTTACTAATAAAACTCTCATTGCTAAGCATTCCTGTTACTCTCTTAAGTTCACCACTTAAACGCTCTTTTTCCTTAGTTAGACGTTCAATCTCCTTCTCGATGTCTACCAATTCTGCAAATGGCATATATATCTCTGCATTTGGAATAACGGTAGATACCGCATCTTGGCTGATACCAGTCTTATCCGCTTGAACAAGCACTTCAGAAGCATAACCTAACGTAGCAAAGAACACCTTACTAGTGGCAAAGATATCAGCAACTTCATTATTGGTAGTAACAATAATGACCTTTGCCTTCTTACTTGGTGGAACATTCATCTCTGCACGGACATTACGAATTCCTTTTACTGCTTCCTTGATTAATTCTACGGCAGCTTCTTCCTTATTAAAATTCTTCTCCTCTTTGTATAAAGGCCAGTCAGATATCATAATAGACTCTTCTTTTTCTTGAAGAGTACAGAATATTTCTTCCGTTACAAATGGCATATAAGGATGAAGAAGCTTTAGGGAATCAATTAAAACTGTCTTAAGAGTCCATAAAGCAGCAACCTTAGTCTCATCTTCATCATTGTACAGACGAGGTTTTACCATCTCAATATACCAGTCACAGAACTCTTCCCATATAAAGTCATATACCTTTTGTACTGCATTACCAAGGTCATATTTCTCCATATTATCAGTTACTTCTTTCACTAAATCATTACATTTAGAAAGAATCCATTTATCTGCCATAGTTAGCTTTGTCATGTCCATTGTCTCAGGAATTTCAGCCTTTTCCATATTCATCATAATGAAACGGGAAGCATTCCATACTTTATTGGCAAAGTTACGATTAGCCTCTACACGTTCCAGATAGAAACGCATATCATTTCCTGGTGCATTACCAGTAATCAAGGTCATACGAAGAGCGTCAGCGCCATACTGTGCAATGATTTCTAGTGGATCAATACCATTTCCAAGTGACTTACTCATCTTTCTACCTTGATTATCACGTACTAAACCGTGGAATAAAACAGTTTTAAACGGTCTCTCACCCATATGCTCAAAGCCGGAGAAAATCATTCGGATTACCCAGAAGAAAATGATATCATAGCCAGTTACAAGTACATCTGTAGGATAGAAATACTCTAAATCCTTTGTCTTTTCAGGCCAGCCAAGGGTAGAAAATGGCCACAAAGCGGAACTGAACCAAGTATCAAGGGTATCCTCATCCTGAATAAAGCTTGTACAACCACATTTACAAGTCGTTGGAGCTTCTTTAGCTACAACAACCTCTCCACAATCTACACAATAGTAAGCTGGAATTCTATGCCCCCACCAGAGCTGTCTTGAGATACACCAGTCGCGAATATTGTCGGTCCAGTTAAAGTAAAGCTTCTTCATTCTATCAGGAACTAACTGAATGTCACCAGATTCTACTGCTTCTACTGCAGGCTTAATAAGCTCATCCATCTTAACAAACCACTGTTGTTTAATCATTGGCTCAACAGTAGTAGAGCATCTGTCATGAGCACCAACATTGTGGCTATGATCTTCTACCTTTACTAAAAGGCCAAGTTCTTCTAAGTCTTTTACCATTTGCTTTCTAGCAGCATAACGGTCCATATCTGCATATTTCCCGCCAAGCTTATTAATGGTAGCATCATCATTCATTACATTGATTTCAGGAAGGTTATGTCTCTTACCAACCTCAAAATCGTTAGGGTCATGAGCTGGAGTAATCTTTACTACACCAGTTCCGAACTCTCTGTCTACATATTCATCACCTATAATTGGGATCTCACGGTTTACTAATGGAAGAAGTACTTTCTTACCGATTAAATCCTTATAGCGTTCATCTTCTGGGTGCACTGCTACTGCACTATCTCCAAGAAGAGTTTCTGGACGAGTAGTGGCTACTTCAAGGCATCGATCCATTCCTATGATTGGATAATTTATATGCCAAAAATGACCTGCCTGCTCCTCATGTTCAACCTCTGCATCAGAGATAGAGGTCTGGCATACTGGACACCAGTTAACAATACGAGAACCTTTATAGATTAAGCCTTTTTCATACAGTTTAATGAATACCTCTTCTACAGCCTTGCTACATCCTTCATCTAAGGTAAAACGAAGTCTATCCCAATCACAGCTAGAACCTAATTTCTTAAGCTGCTCTACAATGGTCCCACCATATTCATGAGTCCATTCCCAAGTCTTTTCAAGGAAGCCCTCTCTTCCTAGCTCTTCCTTATCAATACCCTGTTCCTTAAGATAATTGGTTACCTTAACCTCTGTAGAGATACTTGCATGGTCTGTTCCTGGAAGCCATAATGCATTATATCCTTGCATCCTCTTAAAACGAATAATGATATCCTGCATGGTTTCATCTAAGGCATGACCCATATGAAGTCTACCTGTAACATTTGGTGGTGGAATTACGATTGTAAATGGTTTTTTCTTTTCATCTGGTTCTGCATGAAAATACTTTTTCTCTAACCATTTGTCATAAAGTCTGTCTTCTATATCAGAAGGACTATATGTTTTTTCCAGTTCTTTTTTCATTCTATTACTCCTTTCGGTTAGCAATTCCCATGTGCATTCTGGCTCTCATAAAGATGAGAGCCTTTTTGATTCCTAGAAATTACATAGTAATTTCTTTGCCTTCGCATATATCAAAGTGGGTGAACCCACTTTGTGGCGCCGAGCGTTATCCGACCAGCGGGAGGATAAACTCCTTATAAGCGAGTGCGCATTCTGGCTCTCATAAAGATGAGAGCCTTTATATTACAAGAAGTTGCAAAGCAATTTCTTGTAATATAAAAGGTACCACTTTCCGCCTCTAAGGACGAAAACCGTGGTACCACCTTAATTCATGATATAACTATCACCTTTATAAGCCGATAACGTGGCTAATGCGTTACTTCCTACTTAGTTTCAGAAATACTGTTTAAGAGCTACCTTCAACAAATGTTCCTTTAGATACCCTTGCAGCCTACGAGGCATCCTCTCTGAAAAGACCTTTTGCTTACTCTTCTCCATCATTACATTTTCCTTATATTCATTATTATACTATTGAATGATTGCGAATCTGTCAAGCCCTATGTAAAGAAAAAATTAGATTTCAATGTGATATTTTGCTAACACTTCAATAATTTCTACTCTTGCTTCAGGTCTGGTTTTTAAAACCTCTTTAATGTTTTCAATACTTTCATTTCTCGTACTAGTATTATAATCCATACGTTCTCGAAGTTTCTGTCTTCGTACATTCAAGCGATGGCGAATTTCCACTAATTCTTTACTATCTAGTAACGCAATAGCTTGGTGTGTCCAGACCTCACAATCCCTTATTTGGTACTGGTTTAAGTCTTTAATGAGTTTCTCACAATAGTAATTGAGAAGCTCGGTATTCTTTTTAAACTTTTTATCTTCTTCCTGCTGCTTCATATATTCTTCCCAGAAATAAGTCAACTGAGAGGAACTATTTATACCAAACTTTTCATAAACGTAATCCAGTGCACATCTATTATTAATATACTTAATTTTTACCCGATTTAAAAGACCAATGGCCTTGCCTATTTTCCGTTCTGTTCTTGCCATGCCACCCCGTATATTGGTAATTTCCAACCCTAGGGCTACTGTACATACAGTAGATATTAGTACAGTAACAATAAGTGGTATCTCGTAGGTTTTATCTGCTCCAATTATAAAGTATATAATAAGACATAGTAGAAGAGTAATAAGAGCTACTGCAAAAATGCCTAGGTGCTTTAAATTATTCTTTCTCTTATACAGATTCTCCATATGGTTCAATAAGCTGCTTTTTTCGCCCTCTAACTTAGCAAGATCACTATTTAGAGCTGTCTGATACATCTCCATACGATTGATTTTCCTTATCTCATCAGGAAGTGAATCCTCATAGGTTTCTAACATAAGGAGTTGTTTCTGAGTCAATTTCTCTGAATGATTTTGATATTTTAGTCTCTCTCTTGTAAGGGTAACAATCATTCTAGCCGAATCATCAACTACCTTTCTAGCTTCCTCTGGAAGAGAATCAATGACTTGTATATCTGAGAGATAAGAGGTTACGACCTGGTATTCCTTTGAAAATTCCTCAAGCTGTTTGGTAGTTTCAATTATCTGTTGACAGTTCTGTGTCACATAAGCTTTACGCTCCCCTGCACTCCCCCCGTTATAATTAAGTTTTTCCAACGGTGTTCTTACGAGCTCCTCAACTTCTTGGGGAGTAGCCACAACATCGGTTTCTTTCTTTGTTTTTCTCAATCGGTTCCATAATCCCATTGGTAGCCTCCATATTTATACTCGGATATTAGTTTTCCACCTGTCTCCGATATATTCTTTTCCACTCACCCAAAGTCTTCTCTATCCAGTCATAGTATTCGTTTACCTTGCCAGCACGCTTTAATTCAACTAGTTTGTCTATTTGCAGGTATTTATCATCTTTTTCAGCCAGTTGCCTAGAATTCTTCACTTCTGCTTCAATAATTTCTTCATAATTCTCAGGAAGTCCGTAATTTAGCTGTTCCTCTGTAAATAAGTCGAACTCCTCCGCTAAGTAAAGCGATAGCATATACTGATGCAAGGTGTCTGGATTCTGATTTAGGTTATAAGCCTCCCTAAAGCACAAAGCCCCTTCTAAATAGGATGTTATATGAATATGAGTAATCCCCATATTATGAAGGATATTCCCATACTCCTCCTTAGAAAACAGCCGAATATCCTTATCATTAAGTATAGACTGATATTCTGTTACTGCATGGCTATATAGCTGATACTTCAAGAAATAATCTCCACGTATTTTTCTACGTTTTATCAGAGGAAGGTCCATAATCTGATTTAATACAACAACCAGTTCCTTTATTTCTCTCTCGGTATAATAGTCATTGCTACATAGAATGGTGACAATAATATCTTTTAGGTTATTCCTATTATGTTTTAATTTGGCCAATTTCTCTGCCAGTTCTTCCATCTGAAGCTCATTTTTAACCCACAGAATAAGACTCTCACTTAAGAAATCCTCTTCTATTTCATAAACATGGGTATATAGATAATAACTCATTTCCTCAACGCTGTATACAGGAGTATTGGACATAACAAAGACGTAAGGTTCATTGGCTATTTTTCCTGTACATAATATAATTTTTCCCATATGAACCTCCTTAACATAGAATTATTTTTTCCCAAATACGATTTGAGGAAGGATACATCGCTCCAAATCCTTTATCCTTTATCGTTACAATTAGTTCTTTCTCTTTATTGGAGGATAGACGTATCTCTAATCTAGTACCTCTTTCCATGCGAAGTTCTGTTTCTAGGCCTTCTAAGGTAAGGATTCTAGTTTGAGTGGTCTTCTTTAGAGCGTCTCTTAGCACAAAGGTCAACTCTTTCTCCTCATCTAGTATTACATTAAAGTGTTGTTTTACCTCATACCATGGGGTAGCTGTGTCCACTAGGGTGACTGTTTTTATCTCACCACCAGTATATAAAGACATAGTAACAGAGTATGGTAAAGATTCACTGCTTAGGAAAGCAAAGTCACCAAATCGTTCTCCCTGGCTTTCCTCCTTAGCCGCATAACAGGCACCATAGCAATAGAGGTTTTGTCCGATAAATAGACGACGTCCAATACAAAGCTGCTGTAACAATGGCTTTACCCAGTTAGCTTCAAACCCCTCTCCTGTTAGGTAAATGGTTGATATAATTTGTTTATGAAATACGCTAGTGGTTATATTGTCAAACATATAGGATAAAGATTCTGGTTTTTCCTTTATCATGGAATAGGTCATGGTATCGGAGAAGTCTTTCTTTTCTAATCCTACAAGCATTGGTCTGCTTCGTCGATCAATTCCAATCTGATAGTAAGTAAGCCCATCTCTATCATACTCAAACAAGGCCACATCATTCATCCATAACTCTTTTTTCTGGCTAAGAGCAAAATACAGATAGCTTTGTTCATGGCTCTGGATATGAACTCTATCCTTTCTTAAACCCATGGTTTCTAGAGCAATATATAATTCTTTCATAAGCTCTGGTTCTGCCTTCTTTAAGGTGATTACCAATCTATGAATAGAGTCATTGGGGTAATCCTTTTTAAGAAGGAGAAGAACTTTACGTAAAAAACGCTCATAAATCTGTGCTCTACTAAACTGCATTCCATAGATTTCTACACTTGCCTGGGAGTACGCAAGAAAGTTCTTTAATAGATGCCCCTTTCTCTCATACCCACATTGTAGTGCTTCCTTTCCATACAGCCATTCTTTCATATCCTCTCGAACGGCTAACACGGTAGGAATTTTATACTCTTGTTCTTCTGCATTAATAAAGAAGGTTTCTGCTTCGTATTTACTATGGTTATATAAGCTAAGCTGGGTATAGTCGTTACATAGGTCCATTCCGACTACAAGCTTTCTTTCCTCAGACATTTAGAAACCCTCCTTTATAATGGTGTAAATAACATCGTATCAATATGTTCTTCTACAACATATTGTCTCATTAACTCTAATAATGTCTTTTCATCCTGAATATCTTTTGCCTGGTACATCAGATTAATCTGACCATATCGGTTATCTGCTTTCTCAATTCCTGGATCTAAAGAAACCCGTATACTTTCGGTTATACTTTGTCCATCCTGATTCTCCTCCACAATATAGTACTGAAGAGTTTCATTAACAAATAGAATAAAATCCATAACATAAATACCCTCGTACACATTGGTCATAGTCTGTTCAATATAAGCACTTTCCCTATTGGTTTCATCTAGTACACAGTAAAAGATTTTTACCTTATTTTTTGGATTGGTGTTGTATTGTACATAATACTTGTCATATATACTGTGAGGAATCTCAAGGCGGTCACGAAAATCTTTAAAAAACGGAAGAACTACCCCCTCTTTTATAAACTGATGTAGCTTTATGTCCGCAAATTTTAGAGTTTCTTCGTCTAACTGTCCTTGGGTTGCATAGTACTTTAACAATGCTAGCTGACAGGATCGACTTTGATGGGTTTGAGCTTCTGTTCGCATAATGTCAAATAACTGGGACTCCGTAAAACGATCCTTTACTAAATAATGATAAGCACAGTAATTAAGATAAGCCTGTATGAGCTGCTTGTTTTTTGGATGTCGGTAATAGGATATAAAAACTTCAAAGGAACGAAGCAAAAGACTTTCCCCAAATAACATCTGTCCAAGAAGTCTTTCCTCTATCTCAGCAGTCTCAAGATTCATCTGACAGGTACTTTTCCACAGATTAAAAAGACACTCCGTAGATTGCTGATAGTAATCCGATAGATACTGCATGATGATTTTGTTCGCTTTATTCTTCTCATAGATAAAGTAACATAGGTTCAGTAGCCTTTCTGGATTAGTACGATCGTCTCTCTCTAGTAATATGGTTGCAAGCTTTACCAATCGTTTCACAGCAATTTGCTCATATCCATAGCATAGAATAGCTTCATATGCCTCTTTAATCAAATCTCGCATAATCATATATTCTATTACCTTGCATCGTTCTAACCCATTGATAATAGATAAATCCAAAGTACGAAGATACTCTTCTAGCTTTTCCATATTACCCATACCATAGTAATATTCAATCATTTCTACGTAGGCATAGCTTTTATAGGATAGGCTAACCTCCTCAGACTCAAGCAATCGATTTTGAATAAAGAAGCCTTCCTTTTCCTTTTTTTCTGCACTACTTAATGTCTGATTTATATGGAGTAATAGCTTGATATCCTGCTTATTCTTTTGATAGCAATCCTTAATGAGCCTTGTATTATGAAACAATGGATTCAATGTATAGGAGGTGGATGCCACATAGCGATTTCCCTTTTCATCATATAAATAGATACAAGCCTGGTCCGTCACTATACTAACTTGTGCTTTTCCATTTTCAAATGGGGCCTCTTGCTCCTCATTTAACTCCTTGTGAGCTATGATTACCCCACACATCTTAGGATTGTCACAGGTAATTTCATATTGAAACAAAACAGAAGGAAGAAGTCTACAAACAGACTCATCCATGTTGCTATCTGTTAGCATCTCCTCGTAGAGAATGGATAAATTGTGATTCACCAGTTTTCTTTCCAACATCCTCTTACTAAATGTCTCCATTTGTTTTCGATAGGTGTTGTAAATAGATGGTATGCTATCCTTATTTTTTATTATATAGGAATAAAGAAATGCTTTTTTAGCCTCTGTTAGGTTATTATTGTAGATGAAATAAAGAAGAACGGAATGATTCATCTTTATATCCAATGTTTCATTCATGGCATAGATGTAATATTCATATAGCTCTGTAATCTTTAATTGTTTTTCGACGCCAATCTTATACCACTTAAAATACTTAAAGTCTGTCTTTTGCCCACTGATTAGCATACGACATATTGTCTGAAGACACTCATTGGTAGGATACTGTTCATACAGTAGACAGAGATCCTCATACAGCTTTTTATCAAAGCCTTTTGTTCTAGAGCACATAAAGACATACTGCTCTGCTAAATCACTTTTAAAGCAACCATGACGAATTCCCCAATGTACAATAGAAAGTTCTAATTCATCAGCCTTCATCAATAATTCAGGCTCTTGGTTGTAGCACATACAAGCTTCAAAATAAAGCACTGGGCTTTTCACACCAGCATTTAGCTGTTCTTTTAGAGCAGCTAACTTAAGAGTTGTATCCTCATCATACTTCTTATCTAAGTAAAAGAGATACCATAATAGCTTCCAATCCTTTGATTCCTTTTGATAATACTCCTCAATAGTTTCAATTGCTTGACTGATATCCTCAGGTCTTTTGGTGTATAAAGCATTCAGATATAAATAAGCTAAATAGTATCCAACTGATTCATCTAATAATTCCTTTTCATGACCGACGAAAGCATCCATTAACTTAGCTAGCTTTTCATTTTTACCAGACACCATATAGTAATGGGCTGTCCATAACTGTTCTGTGGTAGAAGGAGCAATGGCTGTAAGATTGGTTAATATAGCTTCAAGGCTATCTTCATACTCCGCCTTCGACAAATTATTAAGTCGAAAGTCCATATATTTTTTTACTAGCAAAGCTCCATACTTGGCCTTTTTATGACGATCACGACGTTCTAAGTCAGCTTCCAAACTTTTGGAAGCACGATTCACTTCTATAGTAATCTCTATAGTCTGGTATACTGAAGAAACATAAATATGCCCGATATTAGTACCCCTTTTTAAAAGAGTAGCATCTATCATATATTCTAGTGGGTACGTATCCATAACAAAGCTGTCAGTCCAGATATATTTGCGCTCAGGAATAATAAAATCCACATCTGACCAAATACGATATTCCTTATAGCCCCACTGGTTCTTCGTCAGAGTAATTCTATCTCGAAAGCTTTTCTCAATTTCCTCATGTTTGATATTGACAGGATCGGCAACTACGTTAATTGCCATCTTTTTGTGAATTGCAATTAAGAACTCCTCAAGAGCCTGACTAGTAGAAGGGCTTTTAATAAGACCATCATAAAGACTATGATATTTTTCCTGATTTGCCAAAATAATTCGTTTAAAATCGGTAGATTTAAAGATATGTACCGCTTGTGACCAATCTGTCTTTGCTAGATTCGTAAGATGAAACAGATCCTTGACTCTTCCTAACGAACTTTCAAAATAAGGGGCTTCTATATTTGCTTCGTAAGGTAGCGTTACTTCACCGAAATTAGTGACAATTGTGATTATTCCAACCTTATTCCTAACATCCTTTAATACATTTTCTGCGGAATAGGTAAAGGTGATGACAGATTCATCTCCTGTAAACATAGACTTTTCAAATGTCAGGTTCTCGTCTGAGGAATAGACTACCCCCTTCATATAGGCATGATCACTATTGCTGACAACAAAAGAACCTTGATAACTCTTGCCTAATTCTACACTAATATCTAGTGTTTCTCTCGACAAGAAAATTCTTGGCACTTCCCACTGATATACTTCTTTTGCTACCTGGCTAATTTTCTCTTTCATACAAAATATGCCCCCACAAACTCATACTGATTCAATATATAGATATACATAATTTATTATACCATTCCTGTTCGACAACATTCAATAGGATAAACTATTGATTTTTAACAAAAAATCTGCCATTATAGAACGTAAGATTTATAATACATGGTAAACTACAAGGAAGGGATAAAAATGATAAAACATTCTGATCATTTTCATGGCAGTGATTTAGAAAAAATCGAAAAAATTTATGGAATCAAGCAGGAGAACATCACCTCTTTTAGTGCTAACGTAAATCCTCTTGGTATCTCCTTTCTACTTAAGGAAACTCTGTCTAGTAAGATAGATGCTATCACCTCATATCCAGACAGAGAATACACTTCCCTTAGAAAATGCATCGCTAACTACGTAAGTATTGATTATAATAATATTATTGTAGGTAATGGATCTACCGAGCTTATATCCTTGTTTATTCAGATTAGAAAGCCAAAAAAAGCATTAATGATAGGACCAACCTATTCTGAATACGAAAGAGAGGTATCCCTTGGTGGAGGACGTACCCACTATTACAGATTAAAGGAAGAGGATAACTTTACACTAGATATTGAAGACTTAAACAAGTCTCTTAATCAAGATGTGGATCTTCTTGTCATCTGTAATCCAAATAATCCTACTTCCTCTGTTATTACCAGAAAAGAAATGCGCAAAATTCTAGATACCTGTAAGCAAAAAGGAATCTATGTAATGGTTGATGAAACCTATGTTGAGTTTGATACTAATATGGAGGAGCTTACCTCTATTCCACTCACGGAGTATTATAATAACGTCATTATTTTAAGAGGAACCTCCAAATTCTTTGCCGCCCCTGGACTTCGCCTAGGTTATGCAGTCTGTGGCAATAAAGATTTGATTACAGAAATAGTACAACGGCAAAACCCATGGACCATAAGCACCCTTGCTGCTATTGCAGGAGAAATCATGTTTACTGATCATAACTACATGATTCAGACCAAAGAATTAATTAATCGGGAGCGAGAGAGAATTCTCTCAAAGCTTAACACTTGTCCATTTATCAAGGTTTTTCCTGCCCATGCGAATTTTGTGCTAATAAAAGTCCTACGAGATGATGTTACTTCAGAAGATCTCTTTAGTGCTACAATACAAAAAGGCCTGATGATTCGAGACTGCTCTAACTTCCCATTTTTAGATAACCATTATATACGATTCTGTTTTATGTCTCCAGACAAGAATGATGAATTGGTGGATACGTTATTAGGTATACTAAATAAAGGATAGATGGAATTTGTTAAGGGCTGATGCAAATGCATCAGCCCTTTTGTAAACCTGTTTATTACTTTCTAACCTGATTTTCTAATTTTATAGACATGTTATTGATCTCACTTACATTTACATTTACCTGTTCAAAGGCATTAGCCTGTGTGCTAATTGAGCTAGAAATAGATTGAATCATTGAGCTATTCTCTTCGGACATAGCAACAACACTTTCCAACTCATTAAACATATCATTAAATTCGCTTCTTACCTTCTTTATAATGTTAAACTCTTTGTTGATAGTATTCTGAGAAGTTACTGAACTCTCGCTAATAGATTCCATACACTGTAATAGATTTGCTAGGTTCTCATTTCCGATTGTCACAGAGGACGCTCCTTCTGAAACATTTTCAGCTACTTCTTCAATAATTCTACTTAACGTATTTAAGATAATATGTACATTCTCAGACGCATTTTTACTTTGCTCCGAAAGATTACGTATCTCATTAGCTACCACTGCAAAGCCATGTCCATGTTCCCCTGCTCTAGCAGCCTCGATGCTGGCATTTAAAGATAATAAATTAGTCTGAGAAGCTATATTATTAATCTCATCTAGAATCTCTGATATTTTCTTGGTTTCTACAAGAAGCATATTAGTTGAAGATAACGCAGTAGAGATAGTGGATTCAATCTTTGCCATAGAAGCTTTAGCTTCTCCTCCACCAGTGGTTCCTTCCATTACGTTCTTAATTACATTCTGGTAATTATCGTTTAATTCGTTGGCTAATTGATAGTTATCCTCGATATGCCCCTTAGAACTACTGATTCTCTCGTTCAGTACATTTAAAGATTTTGCAGTATCGTCTACAACACTTGCCATTTGCTCTGCTGATTCTGAGATAATCTTAGTCTCTGCTGTAAGATTATTAAACTGCTCTGAAGTTGATGCAATGGCTTTATTTAAAGTCTCAGAAATAGCAGTAATAATTTTTTGATTTTCCACTATTATTTGTTGTTGTTCTTCTGCTTTCTTAGCATTGTCTTCAGCCTGTTTAATAATTGACCGTCCTCTGTTTGTGGTAAAAAACATCATACATGCTAATGCAAAATAGGAAAATAACATAATCGGTGCCATATCTGTGGAGATTTTATGACCAGTAATATAAATAGGATTTACAGCCATCGCAAGACCATTCATTGCCATAACAGTTATGGTAAAGAATATCAATATGAATTTATCAAAATACAAGGTTGCTACGCCTATACATACAAAAGATAGAATAAAAGAATTATCGCTTCCACTTTCCAAGGTAGAAATAATTACTGGCATACAGCCAGCTATTGCTGAGATAGCCACACCTTTTATTCTGTCATTAAACGGAATAAAATATAACACAGTAGCAGATCCAGCTAACCCGATTAACAGTAGACTAGCACCAACACTAAAGCCACCATCCTTAAGTAAAAGCATTTTAAAAAGTTCAATCGTAACAATCATAACCCAAATTGCAATAACATTCACACGATGTATAAATTTCATACCAATCTCTCCCTATTTTATATTTGTTAAACTTCGCTTTTATATCGTCCTTTAATTTAAAAAAAATAAGTGCTTTTAGTCGATATTAGAACATTTTTAGAATTTTTTCTTTCTTTCTGATCATAATTCTTATATTTATGTAAAATAACGAAAAAATAAAAGAAAATAAAGGATGTTTTTTTATGCCTAATAGTATTAAAAACATCCTTTTATCTCTTAACTTTAGTTACTTAATGGGCTGATACGATGAATAATCTCATGTCTTCCAGGACCATTGGATACCATAGTAATTGGTACTTGAAGCTCTTGTTCAATAAATTCGATATACTTTCTACAGTTTTCTGGAAGCTTGTCATACTCTGTAATTCCTCTGATTTCTTCCTTCCAACCAGGAAGTGTGGTGTATACAGGTTTCGCTTTAGCAAGCTTTGTTGTAGTAGGGAAATCTTTTGTAACCTCACCATCGATTTCATACCCAATACAAATTGGTATTTCATCTAGGTATCCAAGTACATCTAATACAGTAAGAGCTACATTGGTTGCTCCTTGAATCTTACATCCATAACGGGAAGCTACTGCATCAAACCATCCCATACGTCTTGGACGTCCTGTGGTAGCACCGTATTCACCACCATCTCCACCGCGTCTTCTTAACTCATCTGCTTCCTCACCAAAGATTTCACTCACAAACTCACCAGCACCAACAGCACTAGAGTAAGCTTTTACAACTGTGATAATATCTTTAATCTCATATGGTGGAATACCCGCACCAATTGCTCCATATGCAGCTAACGTAGAGGAGGAGGTAACCATAGGATAGATACCGAAATCTGGATCCTTTAAAGAGCCTAACTGTCCCTCTAATAAGATATTTTTTCCTTCCTTAATCGCATCATGTAAAAAGGCAGATACATCACATACATATGGTGCTACCATTTCACGGTATTCCATTAAGGTATTATATAATTCTTCTTCATCTAGTTTTGGTTTGTGATATAAATGTTCTAAGATGACATTTTTCTGTTCACAAACTCTTGCAATTTTTTCTTTTAGTACTTCATCATCGAATAACTCAGATACCTGAAAACCGATTTTTGCATATTTATCAGAATAAAATGGAGCGATACCTGATTTGGTAGAGCCAAAGGATTTGCCTCCTAGCCTTTCCTCTTCATATTGGTCAAATAAAATATGATATGGCATTAATATCTGGGCACGATCTGACACTTTAATCTTTGGCATTGGAACACCCTTAGATACGATGTCATTGATTTCACGGAATAAATAAGGAATATTCAGTGCAACACCATTTCCAATTACACTGGTAGTATGATTATAGAATACACCAGATGGTAATAAATGAAGTGCAAACTTACCATAATTATTAATAATAGTATGTCCTGCATTGCTACCTCCTTGGAAACGTACAATTATATCTGACTGTTCTCCAAGCATATCCGTAATCTTACCTTTACCTTCGTCGCCCCAGTTGGCGCCTACGATTGCTCTTACCATAAGTAATTCCTCCTATTTGAACTCTCACTTCTATGATTGCTTTTTTACTTCATAATCATACACTATTTTTTAACATAAGTAAAATCAATATTTATTATGTGTGACATAAGTAATTATTATACCTATGCCTTTACATACCTTATCATTTTACTCTTTTTTATAACTAATTATAACAAATTTCGATACCACAAATAGGGCTAAAAACATTGACTTCCAAGTTAGATAGTGTAAAATCAATACATCAATAAGTTGTTAAAACAATTGTTATAACTAGAGAGGTAGTCGTCATGACAGAAAGAAAACCGATTATACAAATCCAGCATGTAAGTAAAATCTTCTATCAAAAGAAGACTAAGATAGAAGCCTTAAAAGACATCACTCTGGATATTTATCCTGGAGAGATTTTTGGAATAATAGGGTTAAGTGGTGCTGGAAAAAGTACATTAGTAAGATGTATCAATTACTTAGAACGCCCTACAGAGGGAACTATCCTATTTCAAACAGAGGATGAACTGATAGACTTAGGTAGTTTAAATAACAAAGAACTGATTCCTGTTAGGCAAAAAATTAGTATGATTTTCCAACAATTCAATTTGATGATGCAAAGAAATGCACTGGAAAATGTCTGCTTTCCTCTTGAACTAGCGGGAGTAAAGAAGGAAGTTGCAAGAGAAAAGGCTACTAAATTATTAGAGCTAGTTGGTCTTGCTGACCGAATGGAGGCCTATCCTTCCCAATTATCTGGTGGACAAAAGCAACGTGTTGCTATTGCTAGGGCTCTTGCTACAGATCCAAAGATTCTTCTTTGTGATGAAGCAACTTCTGCCTTAGACCCAAATACTACAAACCAGGTACTTCAGCTATTAAAGGATATCAATAAAAAGTTAGGTGTCACCATCATTTTGATCACCCATGAGATGAGTGTCATTGAAAAGATATGTAATCGAGTTGCCATTATTGACAACAGTCAGATTGCAGAGGTTGCTTCTGTTCAGAAGCTATTTAGTAACCCAAAGACAGCCATTGCTAAACATCTTGTGTTTCCTGAACAGATTGTAGAGAACCGCCAATTTAGTAGAAAAGCTCTACGTATTGTATTTAATGGAGTGGCTTCTACAGAACCAATCATTTCAAATATGGTATTAGAATGCAAATCGGCTGTAAACATTATGTTTGCTGACACAAGAGATGTAGATGGTAAAGCCATGGGACAAATGATTGTTCAGCTCCCAGAAGACGAATTGACAGCCCTAAAGATGAAACATTACTTATCCACACAGGATGTAGTTATTGAGGAGGTGGAACTAAATGCTTGATATGGATACTTTACAAATGCTTGGGCTTGGAATCTTAGAAACCTTATACATGACCTTAGTTTCCTCCCTATTTGCCTATATTATTGGAATTCCATTAGGTATATTACTGATTTTAACAGGGCAAAATGGTTTACGCCCTATGCGGATTCTAAACACCACCTTAAACATCATTGTGAATGTAGGAAGAAGTATTCCTTTTATCATACTTCTGATTACACTGCTTCCATTTACCAGAATGCTAATTGGAACTACCATTGGTTCTAATGCAATCGTCGTTCCACTGGTAATTGCAGCGGCACCTTTTATTGCTAGACTAGTAGAATCCTCTCTAAAAGAGGTAGATGCTGGTGTCATTGAAGCAGGTCGCTCCATGGGAGCAACCAATACACAGATTATTGTAAAGATTCTACTAAAGGAAGCAAGACCATCCTTATTAGTAGGAAGCGCCATTGCTGTTACCACCATTCTAAGCTACTCTGCTATGGCTGGTTTTGTTGGTGCAGGTGGACTTGGTAACATTGCCATACAGTATGGTTACTACCGTTATGAAACTGATATTATGCTAGTTACCGTTGTATTACTGGTTGTAATTGTACAAATTCTTCAAGAAGTTGGTATGCGTTTAGCAAAACACTTTGATAAACGTGTGAATTAGAAAATAAATAATATAAATGGAGGAATAAACAATGAAAAGAATTCTTAGTGTAATACTTATTTTAACTTTATCTCTTACAGTTCTAGCTAGCTGTGGAAGCGCAGGAAAAGCTGCCAGCACTAGTGTAGACAAAAAGATTGTGGTAGGTGCAAGTGCAACACCACACGCAGAAATCTTAGAAGCCATCAAGAGTCTAGTAGCAGAAAAAGGGTATACCTTAGAAATTAAAGTTTTTTCTGACTATGTACTGCCAAATACGTCATTAAATACTGGAGACTTAGATGCAAACTTCTTTCAACACCTTCCTTATCTAGAGGACTTCAACAAGCAAAACAAGGCTGATCTTGTAAGTGTTGCTGGTATCCACTTTGAGCCATTTGGTATTTATAGCAATAATATCAAAAGCTTAAAGGAATTAAAGGATAGTGATGTGGTGGCTGTTCCTAATGACACCACCAACGAAGCACGTGCCTTACTATTACTTCAGGACAATGGAATTCTAAAATTAAAAGATGGTGTAGGAATTGAGGCTACCGTAAAGGATATTGAGGAAAATCCTTTAAACCTTCAATTTAAAGAGCTAGAGGCAGCACAGATTGCCCGTTCACTCCCTGACGTTGCCATCGGTGTAATCAACGGAAACTACGCTCTCCAAGCAGGCCTAAGTGCTTCTAAGGACGCTATTGTTTCTGAAAGTGCAGATTCCCTTGCAGCAAAAACATATGAGAATATTCTAGTTGTACAGAAGGATCTTGTAGAGGATGAAGGAATCAAAATCTTAATCGAGGCTCTTCAAAGTGATACTTGTCGTAAATTTATAGAAGAAACTTATGACAACTCAGTAGTCCCTACCTTCTAAAACATAAAAACTCCTACGTCAAACACTGCTTATTTCGTGTATGACGTAGGAGTTTTTTATTATTCATTTTCATGTTCGAGTTCTGATAAAAGTTCCATAGCAGCCGTTGAAAGTGGGTATTTCTCACTGCTTATTATGCAAATCTGCCTCTCTGGTAGCTTCTGATTAAACATTAGCTCAAAGACTTCCCCTTGCTCTATAAGAGGCTTAGCAAAATCATAGACTACATTACCAATCCCTAGATTTCTCTTAACAAACTGTACAATCATATCGCTTGTTGCAAGCTCAAACTCTGGTATCAACTTGATCTTCTGTTGCTCTAAAAAGTTATCCATATACGCTCTCGTACTTGTATTTTTCTCCAAGCAGATAAAAGGATATTCCGTTAAATCACTATATTGAAGGGTGCGGTTTTTTAACCCTAAAAAGCGATTTCCTGCAATAAATACATCCTGAAGCTTACGAACCTCTCTGGACTTAAGCCCTTCCTCCCCATGAAATGGCGTACTGACAATTCCAAAATCAATCTTCCCATCCAAGAGGTTTTCTATCGTTTCTGGGGTAGGTGCATTGGTAACCTTGATTTTAATCCCTGGAAAACGCTCATGAAACTTCTCTAAATGAGGAAGAAGATAGTATTTTAACGTCATATCACTGGCACCAATTCGAATCTCCCCATTTTCTAAATCTAAAAGCTTTTGATAGGTAGATTCCCCTAAGAGAATGGCCTCATAACCACGTTTCACATAGGAATACAGGATCTCTCCTTCTTTGGTCAATACAACCCCTTTCGCACTACGGATAAATAGTTGATTCCCTAATGCCTTCTCTAAACCTTTTACTGCCTGACTTACAGCAGGTTGAGTAATACAAAGCTCTTCCGCTGCTTGAGTAAAACTCCCATATTTCACTACATAATATAGAATTTTATAATATTCCAGATTTACGCTCATTTCATTCCCCTTATTACTTATGGTTACAAGTCTGTCCATAATTTTTAGTTATACTCTTATTATACCTGCTATTTTATAAATTAACAGTATAGATTTTAGATTCTATCTCATATATATAACTAAGATTACTATGCATAAGGAGCTTGTTATGACAATACATGTTGTTACCAAAGGAGAAACACTACAATCAATTGCAGATCAATATGGCCTTTCCGTAGATTTCATCCAAGGACAAAATGCACTTCCAAACCCAGATAACCTTGTTGTCGGCCAAACTATTGTGATTCAGTATCCTAAAACAACCTATACTGTACAGGAAAATGATAACTTAATAGATATCGCCGAGACTAACGACACTACTGTAGTAAATATATTACGAAACAATCCTACCCTTAATACTCGTGATTTTATCTATCCTGGGGAAACTCTTGTAATTAGCTTTGAGGAAGAAAAACTTGGCTCTACCAATCTAAATGGATACGCCTATCCCTTTATTAACCGTAGAACACTACAGCAAACTCTGCCTTACTTAACCTTTCTTACCATCTTCACCTACGGCTTTACCCCAGAGGGGGCTTTAATTCCTATTGATGACTCAGAACTTATTTCTATTGCAAGAAACTATGGCGTGGCACCTATTATGTTACTATCTACCCTTACTCCAGAAGGAACCTTTAGTAATGCTCTAGCACACTCTCTACTAACTAATGAGGAGGTACAAGATACACTAATCCAAAATATTCTCACTAATATGAAGGCAAAGAATTATTATGGATTAGATGTAGACTTTGAGTTTATATACCCAGAAGATCGAGATGCCTATGTAGACTTTATCAATAAGTTAAGAATTGAACTTAACGATAATAACTTTGAGGTTATGGTAGCACTAGCTCCTAAAACAAGTGATGACCAGCCAGGAACCTTATATGAGGGACATGACTATGCCGCCCTTGGAGCTGCTGCCAATACAGTACTTTTAATGACCTACGAATGGGGATACACATATGGGCCACCTATGGCTGTCTCTCCAATTAACAAGGTTCGGGAAGTATTAGACTATGCCATCACCAGAATTCCCCCAGCAAAGATATACTTAGGGCTTCCTAACTACGGTTACGACTGGCCTCTCCCTTTTGTAAGAGGAACTACAGAGGCCACTTCTATTGGTAATGTCGCTGCTGTGGAAAGGGCGGCTCAGTATGGGGCTACCATTCAATATGACGAAACTTCTCAGGCTCCATTTTTTTATTATACCAGTGAGGAGGGAATAGAGCATGTGGTTTGGTTTGAGGATGCAAGAAGTATGGATGCTAAGCTTAGACTAATCTTCGAGTATGGCTTTCGTGGTGGAAGCTACTGGAATATCATGAGATTCTTCCCACAGAACTGGCTTGTTGCCAATGCTTTATATGATATAAATAGGGTATTATAAGAAATCAGGTGTCGCACTTTTAACGCGACACCTGATTTAACTGTAATTTTTTCAAATCACTCTTATTCTTTCTTACTGCCCACTTAATTATCATTCCAATTCCTAATCCCAAACATGAAGGCACAAATGTAAATCCGAAAAAGATCCACTCAAAATCCGTATTAGAGACTACTACTGGGGCAATCCCATTAAGAATACCAAAGAGAACAGGCGAAATCCATTTTAACCAAGAGTCTCTCATACCAAGAAAGAGAGAACAAACGAGGGATACTAGAGGGATTAAAAAATAAAAATATAATAAAATATATCCCATCTCGTCTCCTGGCTTCAAATAGTATTTTCCTTCAATTAAGCCTAGTGTAGCAACTGCTATAACCAAACAAATCAAAACAACAGATAACATATGTTTCTTAACTATTTTCACTGGTACTATGCTATGTTTTACGTTTATGTCAGGCTTCTGCATTTGTTTAAAAGACAACTCTCCACCCCCTTTTATATAAGACTAGGTAATCTATCAAATATCACAAAATAATTTATTTAATCTAAAATTTTAACTGTAGCTTATGTAATCTTCTCTTAAGCTCCTCCATACACTCATAATCCGTATCCTCTCCCGCATCATAGGTCACCGAAAAACGCAAGTAATCTCCTGCTTCCGTCCATGGTACCACAGATACCATCGCTTCCTCAATCAGGAAAGTTGCTACCTCTTCTGCATCTTCAAAGTAAATTCTACTCCCATTCTTAACTTTAGCAGAGGTAGGCGTTTTGACGTAACAATAATAGGTGCCAGCAGGAACTCTAGCATCAAATCCAATCTCGTTAAGGGTTTCCACCAATGCTTTCATTCTTCTCTCATAACGCTCTACTTGAATTCTTGTTAGCTCCGGATGCTTCAGAGCATAGGCAGCTGCTAGCTGAATGGCACGAAATTGCCCTGAATCCATATTATCCTTAATCATCTCAAACCCTTGAACGATCTCTCTATTCCCTGCAACAAATCCAAGTCTCCATCCGGTCATACAAAATGCCTTAGACATCGATTGAATCTCCACCCCTATTTCCTTTGCCCCAGGCACACTTAAAAAACTAAATGGCTTCCTACCACCATACACAATGGCGCCATAGGCTGCATCGTTGACTACAATGATGTTATATTTACTAGCAAAGGCCACAACCTTCTCATAAAATTCATAAGGAGCAACGGCTCCCGTTGGATTATTGGGATAATTGAGATATAACAACTTACTACGCTTACAGATTTCCACTGGAATCATGTCCAAATCAGGAAGAAACTCATTTTCTATTACTAAAGGTAATTCAAAAACTTCCCCTCCAAGATATATAGTAGAGGTTCCTAATATAGGATAACCCGGTACAGTCAGTAACGTTATGTCACCAGGCTCAATGAAAGCAAATGGCAACATAGCGAGAATGGATTTGCTCCCTATTCCGTGGCAGATCTCAGTTTCTGGGTCTAAACCAGACACTCCATATACCTCCTCCATATAGGAGGCTGCTGCTATTCTATATTCCATAATGCCATTATCAGCATAAAAGCGGTTTGCTGCTTTATCTACTTCTTCCTTAAGCACCTGTCTAACAAATGCATCTGCAGGGTAATCTGGCTCTCCCACACCCATATCAATTAAAAGCTTATTTGGGTTTTCTTTCTTAGCTTGTCTTTTAGCTTGCTTTATTTTCTCAAATTTAAAGACCTCTTTCTTCTTACCAAAATCACTTCCACCTATTCGTTCTGCAAATCCATATCGATTACCCATCATCCTACCCCTTTCCATGACTTAAGCCTACTTAGTTATAATTCTCTTGTTCCAGTATAAGGAAGGTAGTATAATTTGTATAACGAATTTATCTGATTATAATAATCTATAATATAAATAATAGGAGGATATGATGAATATTGAACATCTACGTACTTTTGTAATATTAGCTGAACTAAAAAATTTTACACAAACTGCAGCCAAGCAGTATATTGTACAATCTACAGTTACTAACCGGATTGCTGAGCTAGAAAAAGAATTAGGAGTTTCCCTGTTTATCCGAAATAACAAATCTGTCTCGTTAACAGAAGAAGGTTCCCACCTATTAGAATATGCAAAAAGAATGATTCAATTAGAGGATCACGCACGGACAGAAATTCAGAATATGCAGTCTTATAAGCAGGTAATCCGACTTGGTTGTGTCAATACCGTCTACGACTGCTACCTTTACCCTAAGATTTCTGCTTTTTTAAAGTCACACTCAGACATCTCTCTATCTTTGGTGATTGACCACTCCAATGCCCTATTTACCATGCTAAAGGATCAAACTCTAGATGTCATCATCACCTATGTACCAATTAACAAAGCTGGTTTTTATAGTATTCCCTACACCACAGACCAACTAGTTTTAGTCACTGCTCCGTCTAATGACACCTTTCCAGAAGGCATCAGCAAAGAAAAGCTCAGCCAGATTAATTACTTATACTGTAATTATATCTTAGAGGAAGACGACACCTTCTTACAGGAGCTCTTTGAAAATCGAAAAAGCTTTTCCTTTGAACTAGACAAAGGCTCAAAACTAAAACCTTATCTACTAGATGGATTAGGTTATAGCTTTGTGCCAAGAAACCTTGTGACCAAAGAACTAAAGAAGCAAAAATTAATTGAAATTCCTTTATTGGACTTTGATGCCCCTACCATTCAAAGCTATATGATATATTCAAAGAAAAGAGAAGACCTGGATGTGTTAGTAAAGGCATTAGAGATATAAATCTTCCACACATAATCCATCTGCTTAGAATGTGAATAATACTAAGAACCATATAGATATTAATAATACTGATATCACTATCATAAAAACTAACAAAGCTGACTGTTGAATTTTTTCCCCATTTTTTCTAAATTTAATATTGTCTTTTTCACTCAGAAATACGCCTATCATAATAAGATAAACAAGTATCGGCATAATACTCATACTTTCCTTCATTAAATCATTATGTATAATACGCCCAATTATGCCTAAGGTAATTCCAGCAATAAGAATTGAGAATTGGATAATTAATAGTACTATCGTTCTTTTACTACTGTGTAATAGCTTGCTCATTATATTTACCCCCTACTAAAATCTCTTGTTTTATATTACCATCTTTTACCATTATAAACAATTATATTTTTCATAAAATACATTAAAGCCCACCAAAATTAATTGGTAGGCCTTAGTGTATTTTCTTCTATTGATATTTCTTACTTTCTCTCACACGTTCTATATGAATGGCAAGATAGCTAATCTCGGTCTCTTTAAAGGTACAACCTAAATCTTCTCCAAGATCCTGACATAGCTCTTCTGATATGGTATAGCTTTCACTAAATTCTGACTTTACATAAGGTGTAATGTCCACCTGAAGTGCTTCTTTTTTAAGTGCTCTCACAATCATATATTTAATGTGGGTCAAAAGTCTGTTATACGATAGAGAATCCTTATCAATGTGTAAGTGATACTTTGTCTCTATATTGTTAATGAACTTCTCAACCATGAGAACAATACTCATAGATTTTCGTAAATGTTCCCTCGTCAAGGCTGAATGGATGTGCATGGTGATATACCCAATCTCATCCTCCTTTATCGTAACTCCTGTATACTTTCTTATAATGTCCACTGCCTGACTAGCCACTTGGTATTCCTCTGAAAACAGAATCTGGATATCTGGATTAAGGGGATTAAGAATTTCCAATCCATTTTTCTGTCGTTCAATACTAAAGGCAATGTGGTCAGCCAAAGGCAAGAGGATATTATTATCCAGCGGCCCAAACTTAGCTTCCGCTGCAAGTACTATTTCATTAGAAATATCCAGGTAAATAGGATCTATATTGTTAAGAACACTTAATCTGTCCTCTGACTTCATACCTTCCTTCACTACATATACCTTAGCACCAGGAATCGTTTCAAAGGTTTCCCCTGTCTTTTTATGAAAGCCAATTCCCTTACCTAAAAATATATGCTCAGTAGAGGAGTTAAGGCACTCGGCCAGTATTCCATTGTTGTTCAAAACTTTAACTACCTGATACATTCTCTTCCCCTTCTAAGTTTTATTTTACAATAAAACAGCTTTGTCCATTTTCTAAATGTCCAGAACCAGTCACCTTGATTGTTTGTTGTTCTGCAAGATTTGTGATAATAAATGGTGTTTCGATTCCGGCAGCATGTTCCTTGATATAAGCAAGGTCTACCTCCATAAGAAGATCTCCCTTCTTCACCATATCACCATCTTTTACCTTCACATCAAAGCCTTTTCCATCTAAGGAAACTGTATCAAGGCCTACATGAATCAATGCTTCCATTCCACTTTCCGTCTTTAAACCTATAGCATGCTTAGTAGGGAATACAAAAGCTACCTCACAATCACATGGTGCATAGATTTTATTATCTTCAGGAACGATAAACACACCGTCACCCATCATTTTATCAGCAAAAGCTGGCTCATTAATTTCAGTGATTGGAGCAACTACACCCTTCACTGGACTATAAAATTCTGTTTCTACTAGTGGAGCAGCTTCTGATTTGTTATCTGCTACTTGCTTATTTTCTTCTACTTCTTCCATTTCCTTGTTTAAGTCAGCTACAGTAATAGTATGAGCTTCATCCGTGTCAAGGAAATCCTCAAGATTGGACTTGATTACAGAAACTTTTGGTCCATAAATAACCTGAACACCTTTTCCTTTGCAGATGATACCAGCTGCTCCAGATTCCTTTAATAAATCCTGATTTACTAACTCACCGTTATGAACGGTACATCTTAATCTTGTTGCACAGCAATCTACGTCAGAGATATTGTCTGCTCCACCAAGACCTAATACAATACGAGCGGATACTTCATCCAATGCGCCAGCATCTGCATTTTCACCATTTTGTGCTTTTCTTGCGTTTACATCAGCTCTTGTATAAAGCTTAATGTCGCCTTCTCCTTCCTCACGGCCAGGAGTCTTAAAGTCAAACTTCTTAATTAAGAATGAGAATAAGAAGTAATATACAATAAAGTAACCAATACCAATGATTACTACCCAAATCCAGTTTGTTTTTGAATTACCCTGAAGGATACCAAATAACGTTAAGTCGATGATACCACCAGAGAAGGTCATACCAACACCAACTCTAAATAGATGCATTAACATGTATGCAAGACCTGCAAATACACAGTGAATCACATATAAAATAGGTGCTACGAATAAGAAAGTAAATTCAATTGGTTCAGTAATACCAGTTAACGCTGCAGTTAAAGCTGCGGATAATAAAAGACCACCTGCAATTTTACGTTTTTCTGGTTTTGCACATCGATACATAGCAAGAGCCGCACCAGGAAGACCAAAGATCATAAGTGGGAACTTACCAGACATAAAACGAGTTGCTTCTACACTAAATCTAGTCACATCTCCATTTGCTAATTCAGCAAAGAATATATTTTGAGCACCTTCGATTAACTGACCACCAACAATAGCAGTTCCACCAACGGCTGTTTGCCAGAAGGGTAAGTAGAATACGTGGTGAAGACCAAATGGAATTAAGGCTCTTTCTAAGAAACCGTATACCCAAGTTCCTGCATAACCACTTCTCATTACTAGGTCACCTAGCGCTAAGATACCATTTTGTACGCTTGGCCAGATAAAGGACATTAAAATACCAACAAATAAATAAACAACTGCACTAACGATTGGCACGAATCTTGTACCACCAAAGAAGCTTAATACCTGTGGAAGCTCAATTTTGTAGAAGCGGTTATGCAGTGCAGCAACACCAAGACCTACAATAATACCACCGAATACACCCATCTGAAGGGATTCAATACCTACAGTACTAGCAATGGAACCAGATGGTAACACTTCTGCTAGATTACGTACATCAATCATCGCATTAATAGCGGAGTGCATAATAAAATATGCAATGGCTGCAGATAAAGCAGCAACTTCTTTTTCCTTCTTCGCCATACCAATTGCAACACCAATGGCAAATAGGATTGGAAGGTTGGCAAATACGATATCACCGCACTTGCTTAATACGGTTAATAGAACATGAAGAACTGTTCCTTCACCTAAGATTTTTGTTAAACCATAGGCTTCAATCATGTTTGGATTGGTAAAAGAACCACCAATTCCAAGGAATAAACCTGCCACCGGTAAGATGGCAATTGGCAACATGAAGGATCTACCTACACGTTGCAGGACACCAAAGACTTTGTCTTTCATATAAATATCTCCTTTTCAATGAAAGAATAATTATAGGGACGCCTTCGGATACTAGACACCTTACGTGCCAAACACTTTACATGAGTGTTGATCCAAAGCAAAGCGCTTTTTGTATACCTATCCTAACTTTGATATACAAAAAGGCATTACCTATAAATATCCTTATACTTAATAAGAATTTTCATAGTTAATGCCTGCTTACCAGTAACACGCTATGTAATATTATTATGTGTTGATTATACTAGGACTATGTCACTTTTTCAACTGTTACTATCTTCCATTTTATAAAAGAAAGTACATAGTATTTCAAATATAAATACAAATTATTCTAATTTTCCACTTGATTTACGATACCTGCAAAGAGAGGAAGCCCATCAGCACCTGTGATGAAAAATAAAAATGGTCGATCTAGGACAAAGTC
>JAEZQN010000296.1 GCA_023441145.1 Bacillota bacterium | reverse complement strand
CTACGAGGGGGCTTATGAAGAAGGATTAGGTGACAATGTCTATGTGGAATTTTTAGGAGATCAGTTGTCAGAAGATTATTCAAAAGAGGATCTCATGAAAATTGCTATAGCAGAGGATGTAGATGGTATTATTTTGGATGCTGATGAGAGTATCGGGATGACTTCCTTAATTGATGAGGCAACTGAAAAAGGAATACCCGTTATTACAGCATATAACGACAACACCCATAGTAAACGCCTTAGCTTTGTTGGAGTAGGTAGTTACACTATGGGCCGTGTATATGGTAAACAGTTATTGCAAATTGCTGAGAAGGTAAAACGGCAGAATGCAACGATAAAGAATGGTATATGTGACGTAACCATATTGGTTACTGCTTATGCAGATCAAACGTGGCAGAATATATTATGTACAGGAATTCAGGCGACCATCGATGAAGATAAATATGAAGGAGCCAATATTAATATTAAATTGGTTTCTGTGAATAATGCAACTAAGTTTTCACCAAATGAGTCGATTCGTGATTTGTTTATAGGGGAAGAGTTACCTGATATTATTGTTTGTCTCAATGAATTAAATACCACATGTGTTTACACAGCGGTAGTGGATTATAATATGGTAGGTCAGGTAAGAGTTTTGGGGTATTATCATTTGCCTTCTACCGTAAAAGCCATAGAACGTGGAGTTGTAGATGTGTCTATATCAGTAGATACCAATCAATTAGGTCGTTATTGTGTAAGAGCACTTCAGGAATACTATACTCATGGCACTGTAAGCGAGTATTTTGCAGCGGATGTTCTTTTAATTAATTCTAATAATGTATCAGAGTATAAGGATGAAAAAGATGAAGATAAAGAAGATTAAAGACTGGTCTCTACAGTTTAAGATGAGTATGATTTTTATTTTTGCTAATCTACTTATATTTATCGTTAATATTATTATGTATACTAGTATTAATAATATGAACTCTGACATGGATAAGGTGTTTAGCGAGAACATCAAATTAAATCAGTTAAGTGAAAACCTGGCAGACGTACATAATAACATGACGGAGTATTTAAATACTAAAAATACTTATATTATGGATGACTACTATAAAAGTGTTCAGATTTTTTCTGACTTAATAAGTGAGTTTCCTGAAGTCGTAGGAAGTACAAATTTAAGCAGAATGGAACGAAATATTAAAAAGTTATCTGAGAATTATTTGGACCAGGTAAATGAAGCTGTAGAAGCAAAGCGTGGACGTAATGTACAGAAATATAGCGTACGCTATGAAAACGCAAGTGAACTTTATGATTATATTAATACATATATAGAAAGCTTAAATAACGATCAGTTAATTAGTAATTCAAAAAATTATGAGGAGTTGTCAAAATCTCTTAGACTGTTAGAGACAGTAAATATTACCCTTCTTTTAGTGGCTGTCCTTGGTACTGTGGTAATCATCACAGCTATGACAGGAAGTATTATAAGACCACTTAAGAAATTGTCTCACGCAGCAAATCGAGTGGCCAATGGGGAACTTGACATCAAGAGACTGGAGGTAGAGTCTAAGGATGAGATTGGTGTGGTTACTAGTGCCTTTAATCAGATGGTAGTCAGTATACGAGAAAATATTGATAAGCTGAAAGAAAGTATGGAAAGTGAGCAATTACTTAGGGAAAAGGAGTTTAAGATGGAGACTCATCTTAAGGACGCTCAATTAAAATACTTACAAGCCCAGATTAACCCACATTTTTTATTTAATACCTTAAATGCAGGTGCCCAGTTAGCTATGATGGAGGATGCAGAAAGGACTTATAATTATGTACAAAAGGTAGCTAATTTTTTCCGTTATATTGTCAAGAAAAACGTAGACGTTGTAACAATTGGCGAAGAGATTGAATTGATTAATGATTATATCTACATATTAAATGTGCGCTTTTCCGGTGAGATACATTTTGAAAAGAAAATTGAAAAAGACGTTCTTAAGTATAGGATGCCAAGCATGATTCTGCAGCCTATTATCGAAAATAGCGTTAACCACGGCATTCGAGAGATGGAAGGCAAAGGGAAAATTGTGCTTTCGGTATATCGAAAAGAGAATCAGGTTTGTATAAGTATCATGGATAATGGTATTGGTATGACAGAAGATAAGATTCATCGTCTTCTAAATGGAAAACTACAAGAAAGCGATATGGCAGATACTTCAAATGGTGTAGGAATGGATAATGTAATTCAAAGACTTAGACTTTACTCTGGCAATGAGGATGTGATTGATATTCGAAGTGGTGAAGACGGTATCGGCTTAGAAGTTCTATTACATATACAGATTGAGGAAGGTGAATAAGCATGTATAAAGTAATGCTAGCAGACGATGAAGGAATCGTAATTGATTCCTTGAAATTTCTAATAGAAAAGAAATTTGGTGATGAATGTATCATAGAATATGCCAAAACTGGGAGAAGCGTTATTGAACTAGCCGATAGATTCCGTCCGGATATTGCCATCATGGATATTCAGATGCCTGGAATCAACGGCTTAGAAGCCATGAAGGAAATCAGAGAGTCGAATAAAAATATTGTTTTTATTGTTATGTCTGCTTATGATAAATTTGACTATGCTCAGGAAGTAATTAAATTAGGTTGTGTAATTGAATACATAACGAAACCAATGGAGCAAAACAATTTTATTAAGTCCATGCAAAAAGCAATGGCAAAGGTTGATGAGGATAGAAAAAGAAGAAGTAATGAACTGATTATTAAAGAAAAGCTTGAAACCGTTATTCCAGTAATTGAAAGTGGTTTTATATATAATATTTTATTAAAAGAACATTTTGAAGAGGATATTCAAAATTACGTTAGTTTACTAGAGATAAATGAAAATTACGGGTATATGATAGCCATTATCAGTGGTGACAGTCAGCAAGGAAGTCACATGACCAATGCAGTCGGTAGTGGTGTAAGAATGCAAAAGCATTATCTGGAGGTACGAGAATGTATTAAAGAATATTTCCCTTCTTCTATAGTAGGAACCGCAATGGGAAATAAACTAACCCTTATGGTACCTTATGATGTAGATAAGATGGAATACAATGAGAGAATTATGCTAATCGGGAAGTCTAGAGAATTATGTAGAAAGCTTCGTAATCGACTGGATATTAACTTTCGAATAGGAATCGGCTCCGTAAAGTATATCAATGATTTATCCAAATCCTATAGCGATGCAGTAGAAGCTTTAGTAAATACAAAAGAATCTGTTGTTCACGCGGATGACCTTCCTATTGAGTGTGAATACGAAGCAGATTATCCAGTGGAGTTAGAAAAGCGCCTCTTTGATGCTGTAGAAAAGGGAGAGGTGGATGATGGAGTGTCCTTTGCAGGTCGCTTCTTTGATTGGATGGTAGAGAATCATGCTGACAGTATGATGGATATCAGGTTAAAGACAATAGAATTTGTTCTTTGGGCAGAGCATTTGGCCTATTCTAAAGGCGGAATGGTGTATCAATTTAAGGCTAGACAAGATTATTTACCAGACTTATTAAATATGCAAGATTTCCAAGTGATGCATGAATGGTTTGTCAATAAGATACTGAATTCCTGTCAAAATATTTTAACTAAAAAATATGAGAGGTCAGTTAGCATAATAGAACAGTCAAAAGACTATATATCAAATCATTTTAATTCTGATTTATCCTTAGATGACATCTCACGAATTGTAAATATCAGTCCGTTCTATTTTAGTAAGATTTTTAAAGAGGAAACAGGCGTCAACTTTATCGATTATTTAACCAATATACGAATAGAAAAAGCGAAAGAATTACTTCTTAGTACTGATTTATCCATGAAAGAGATATGTGCAAAAATCGGCTACTCTGATCCAAATTATTTTAGTCGAGCATTTAAGAAAAATGTAGGAGTCACACCAACAGAGTTTAAGGAGGTTAAGTATGAATAGAGGTAAAAAATATTTCTCTATTTTACTAATTTTATGTTTCACTATTTCTATAACAGCTTGTCAAAAAACCAGCGATCCAGTGAACCATAATGAAAACACACAGAAAAAGAAGATTCAGATAGGGATTTCTTTTGATTCCTTTGTTATCGAGCGTTGGCAAAGAGAAAAAGACGTGTTTGTATCCATTGCGAAGGAGTTAGGTGCAGAAGTAAATGTTCAGAATGCGAACAATGACATTGAGGCCCAAAAAGACCAGATTGATTATTTTATAGAAAAGAAAATGGATGTCATTTTAGTTGTATGTATGGATTCTGAGGGGATTCGTGAACCTGTGGAGAGAGCAATTGATAGTGGTATAAAAGTAATAGCTTATGACCGCCTGATAAAGGATGTACCACTTGATTTATACATTTCATTTGACAATGAAGTGGTAGGGACCTTAATGGGGAATGCTCTTATCGATAATGGGTTAAGTAAAGGTGATTCCATTATTATGCTAGGTGGACCTCTTACAGATAATAATGTAACCCTAGTAGAATCTGGCTTTAAAAAAGTTATGGAGAACAATGAAATCACAATTTTAGATTCTATTCATGTGGATGGTTGGAAGGCGGAGATTGCAGGTAGATACATCTATGAACACTTAGATACCGTAATGAAGGCTAAGGCTATTATGTGCGGAAATGATAATATTGCTAGTCAAGTGATTCATGCATTGGCTGAAAAAAGGCAAGCAGGGAATATTATTGTAGTAGGACAGGATGCTGATTTAGAGGCATGTCAATGTATTGTAGAAGGCACACAGTTGATGACAGTATATAAGCCTGTAGAGAAAATGGCCAAGCTGGCAGCAGAGTATGCAGTGATGTTAGGGCGTGGTGATAGTGTAGATGGCTCCTTTGTTATGAAAATTGAAAATGGTGAGTATACAATCCCATATGTTAAACTTGATCCCATTAGTGTCACA
>JAEZQN010000283.1 GCA_023441145.1 Bacillota bacterium | reverse complement strand
AGAACAATAACAAGCAGAATGGGGAAACTCCAAGTAGCGATAATATGTCTCAGGAACCTACCTACGGGGGTGACGTAGTAGTAGGGATTCAACAGGATTTAGACAGTCTTGACCCACACAAAGCAGTAGCGGCAGGAACTTCTGAAGTCTTATTTAATATTTTCGAAGGTTTAGTAAAACCAAATGAAAATGGTGACTTAGTTCCAGCGGTAGCAAGTGATTATAGTATTTCTGACGATGGAACTGTATATACATTCATATTAAGGGATGGTATCAAGTTTCACAATGGAAAGCTTGTTACCGTAGAGGATATCGTATATTCTGTAAAGAGAAGCGCTGGTTTGTTGGAGGATGAGGATGCATCCATCAATGTGAAATCAGCGCTTTCTAATATTTCTGATGTTACTGCGATTGATGACAAAACTGTCAAAATAACCTTGAAAACTCCTGATACAGAACTGCTTGCATACTTAACAACAGCGATTATACCAGCAGATTATGACAAACAGGAAACTGCTCCAATTGGAACAGGTCCATTTAAGTTTGTATCTTTCTCCCATCAGCAAAGCTTAGTAATGGAGAAAAATCAGGACTACTGGGGCGACAAGGCTTATCTAGATAAGGTAACCTTTAAGATTGTGGAAAAGGCAGATACTGCGATGATGGAGCTGCAAGGTGGCACCATTGACATCTTCCCATACCTTACTAGTGACCAGGCTAGTCAGCTAGAAGCAAAGTTTAATATTCAGATTGGCAACATGAATCTAGTTCAAGGGTTATTTTTAAACAATGGAAAGGCACCTTTTGATAATCCGAAGGTAAGAGAAGCCTTAAACTACGCAGTAAACCGTCAGGAAATCTTAGATTTTGTAGCTAGTGGAAATGGAACAGTGATTCAAAGTGGTGTATTCTCAGGCTTTACCAAGTATTATGATGAAAGCCTATCCAATTACTATAAGCAAGATCTTGAGAAAGCCAAAGCCTTGTTAGCTGAAGCAGGCTATGGAGATGGCTTAACCTTTACCATTACAGTGCCAAGTGGATATCAATATCATATCGATACTGCTCAGGTACTTGTAGAACAACTATCCAAGGTTGGTGTTACAGCAAAGATTCAGACCATTGAATGGGGAAGCTGGTTAAGTGACGTATACAATGGACGTAATTATGAAGCAACAGTGATAGGTTTAGATGCACCGTTAGCAGCCAGTGATTTGTTAGGAAGATATGGCTCTAGTGCACCTAACAATTTTATCAATTATTCTAATAGTGAATATGACAAGATTCTTGTAGAAGCAATTGCTACAACAGACGATACTAAGAAGGTGGAAGATTATAAAAAGTTACAGAAAATCCTGACAGAGGATAGTGCATCTGTATATATATCAGATCCATCTCTTATGGTAGCAGTAAATAAGAAGCTTTCCGGTTATACGTTTTATCCTGTATATGTGCAGGATATGTCAAAAATATTTTATGTGAAAGAATAGTATTTAAGTATTAAAATATCAAGAAAGGCGGTAGAATGATGAAATATTTCATAAAAAAGATAATAACTCTCATCTTAACATTGTTTGTAGTTTCTTTTTTGACTTTTATCGCCTTTCAGATTATTCCAGGAGACAGTGCAATACAGAGTCTCGGGACGGATGCAACACCAGAGCAGATAGACGCTCTACGTAATCAGCTGGGGTTAAATAACCCAATGATAGTTCGCTATGGAAACTGGTTAGTGAATGCCATAACAGGTGAATTTGGAACCTCATTAGCCTATAGTATGCCAGTCAGTACTATCATTGCTGAACGTCTACCAGTAACTTTGGCTCTAGCTTTGCTGTCTTTAGTGATGATTCTAGTAATTTCCCTGCCTCTTGGAATCCTTACATCAAAAAAAGAGAACTCTAAATGGGAAGGGGTATGGCAATTTTTTATCCAATTGGGTATGGCCATACCTCCTTTTTTCTTAGGAATCTTACTTACTCTTATATTTGGTCTACTTCTCAATTGGTTTACACCAGGAGGCTTTGTCTCTTGGAGAGATAATAAGTTAGAATTTCTTTCGTACATGATCTTTCCTGCCATTGCGGTGGCGATTCCTAAAATCGCTATGATGACAAAGTTTTTACGAAGCGCGGTAAAAAGACAGCTTTCCTTAGATTATGTTAGAACAGCAAAGAGTAAAGGAAATACCATGAGAGGAATTATGGTTGGCCATGTTTTAAAAAATGCACTTATCCCTGTAATTACCTTTTTAGCTATGATTATTGCTGAGATATTTGCAGGAAGTATTATAGTTGAGCAGGTATTTAATCTGCCTGGACTTGGACGCTTATTAGTGGCCGGAATCTCCAACCGAGATTTCCCCGTGGTACAGGCAATTGTCCTATATATTGCAGCATTAGTGCTTATTTTAAACTTTTTGGTAGATATATTGTATCAGGTGTTGGATCCAAGAGTACGGGAGGAAGTGACAAGGTGAAACATTATACAGTGACGCAGAAAATCGGACTAGCACTGGTTATTCTTATTGTGGGAATTACAGTAGTCGGAATCTTTTATACGCCATATGATCCAAATGGAATGGATGCCTTGTCGAAAAACCTTTCTCCAAGTCTAGCCCATCCCTTTGGAACCGATAATTTTGGTAGGGATATTTTTAGCCGTGTGATGGATGGAGCGAAAACCACCTTTCTAATTGCATTAGCTACTGTTGCCATTGGAGTAATCGTGGGGGGTATTGTTGGTGCCATTACGGGTTATTTTGGTGGAGTCGTAGATGAAGTGTTAATGCGAGTAAACGATATAGTAGCCTCTTTCCCAAGTATCTTATTAGCCCTTGTCATGGTTAGTGTACTAGGGACTGGAAAGTACAAGATTATCTGGGCCCTTGGAATTGTCTTTATTCCAAGCTTTGCCCGTGTGGTAAGAAGTGAATATGTCACACAAAAACAACTGGATTATGTAAAGAATGCTCGTCTAATGGGAGCAAGTCATCTTCGAATAATGGTGTCTCATATGTTACCAAATACAAAACATATTCTATTGTCTTCCATTGCCATTGGCTTTAATAATGCTGTTTTAGCAGAGGCTGGAATGAGCTATTTAGGACTTGGTGTTCAGCCACCAGATCCAAGTCTTGGTCGAATGTTGTCGGAAGCCCAGACTTATTTAATGACGGCACCTTGGTATGCCTTGGCACCTGGTATTACAATTATTCTCACCGTTTTAGGTTTTAGCTTATTGGTAGAAAGGTAGGTTAATATGGAACAGAACAATATAAACTTACCGCTATTAGTTGTAGACAATCTTCATGTGAGTTTTGTGGAAGGAAAGGCTAGTAAAGAGGTAGTAAAGGGGATAACTTTTAAAGTTAATTCAGGAGAAATTGTTGGAATTGTAGGAGAAAGTGGTTCCGGTAAATCCATTACCTCTTTGGCAATCATGGATTTACTCAAAGAGGATTGTAAGGTGACAGAGGGAAGTATCATCTTTGATGGAAGAGACTTGCTTCATTTATCAGAAGCTCAAAAGTGTCACTTACGTGGAAATGAGCTTACTATGGTCTTTCAAGAGCCTATGACCAGCCTAAATCCAGTTACTCCTGTAG
>JAEZQN010000235.1 GCA_023441145.1 Bacillota bacterium | reverse complement strand
TGGGTAATCATGTAATATCTCCTCCTATAATTTATTAAAATTCAGTAGATATGTGCCTTAAGGCTACATGCTCCCTTATTGCACCAAAATTTCTACTATGTACCACTCTCTGAAAACCTAGAAAAATGCTCATATCAAAGTTTTTAACCTCATCTATCATTAACTCCACTGCTGTATCAATATCAAACGCATCCCGATATGGTCGCTCAGAAACTAAAGCTGCAAACACATCACAGGTCCGAAGTATTCTAGCCCCAATGGGAATCTCATTTCCAACTAGATTGTCTGGATATCCTGAACCATCGTAATTCTCATGATGATGGTATACACTCTCTAATATAAAATCACTATAGCCTTCGCTTTTTAATATATCATAACTAAAGGTAGAATGCATCCTAACATATTTCATTTCTTCAATATGCAAGGTATCTTTTCTTCTTCCATACAGATACTTGCTTAAACGTAGTTTTCCAACGTCATGAAGTAAGCCTGCAATCGAAATTTCATGACAAAAATTTTCATCAAAGTTAAGCTCTCTGGCGATTAATTTCGCCAGATTGCTTACTAATATGCCATGGTCCACAGCATCCTTAAAATCATCAATAATAAAGTCGCTCATGACTATATTGCTATTTTCATTATCTTGTGTTTGGCTCATTTCCCCCATAATACACCTTCTCAATAAAATTCTTTTTTCTCTCTATCATTTCATCAATACGTGCAATATACTCCTTGACATCCTTTACGTTCTCTACTCGTTCAATACGTCCCTCGTCGTGAAAAACAAATTTGGAAGAAGCTCCTGCGCCTAAAGCTAGTATTGTTTGCTTCTCTTCCATAATAAGAATATTATATATACATTCCATCCCTGGCCTTGCATATCCAACATTCTCTAGATTATCTGCCATATTCTTTTGGCGGTATAAATAATATGGTACATATCCCTGCTCTTTTGCAAATAAACGGGTTTGTAAAATCATCTCACTGGCATCTCCAAAGTGAAGATCCTGATACTTTTCCTTATACATATTTAAATATGCTGCCCTTTTTATTGCTAAGGTATGAACAGTCAGATTATCTGGCTTTAACTCCCTCATTTTATCCAAGGTATACGCAACCTCTTTTACGTCTTCTCCTGGTAAACCAATAATCAAGTCCATGTTTATATTGGTATGCCCTAGCTCTCTAGCCATAAGAAATGCATCCTCAATCTGAGTAGTGGTATGACGCCTTCCTATCAGATCTAACGTATTCTGATTCATGGTCTGAGGATTAATGGAGATTCTAGTTACACCATATTGTTTTAACAGACGAAGTTTCTCATAGGTGATACTGTCTGGTCTTCCAGCTTCTACTGTAAATTCACTGACTGCAGACATACGAAAGCTGTTTACTACCTTAATGAGAAGTCTCTCTAGTTGCTCTTCATTCAAAGTAGTTGGAGTACCTCCACCAATATAAATAGAAATCAGTTTCTTATCACTAAGAGCACGTCTAGCATAATCAATCTCTTGAAATAGCGCATTGAGGTAACTGTCTACATAGTCTCTATAAGCACCAATAGAATAAGAGGTAAAAGAACAATATAAACAAGTAGTGGGACAGAACGGAATCCCTATATATATACTATAACCTTTTTTATAATCTATCTTTCTTAAAATGTCAAGTTCACGACAAGCAATCTCAAGGCTTAATTGTGTCTTTTCCTCTGAACATAAATACTGCTTTTCAAAAAAATTCTTTATATTTTCCTTAGCATGTCCTTCCTCTAGTTGAGTTAACGCCAGCTTAGTAGGTCTTACCCCTGTTAAGGTTCCCCAAGGTAATTCTTTTTTGGTAATCTTACTTAACCCCTGATATAATAACTGTTTTAATGCATTTTTATATTGTGGACGTTTTGATAAATTAGCCTCCGTCTCAAGCATTAAGATAGGTATTTCATTTTCAACAAATGAAATACCTATCTTTTGCTCGTCAAGAACTATATCTATTAATAAATCATCCGCTTCTAACATTTCACATTCATTCTTGGTGACAATCTTTTCACCGTGAAAAAATGCCATAGCTAATCCTCTTACCTCATATTCAAACTCATCTCTAGAGCGTTTTATATGAATCATAATTAAAATTCCTCTTTTTCATTGCCAATCGTTGTGTCACAATCATGTCCCGGTAAAACCTTTGTTTGATCTGGAAGGACAAATAATTTTTGTTTTATAGAAGAAACCAAGGCACGATAATCTCCAGTCGGAAAATCTGTTCTTCCTGTACTTCCACAAAACAGTGTATCCCCGCTAATTAATAACTCCTCCTCAGGGAAATAGTAGCACATTCCCCCTCCTGTATGACCTGGAGTAGCAATAGCTCTTACCTTTAAACCTGCTAAGACAAGTTCCTCTTGGTCTGTCAGCCATTCATCTGCCTGCAAAGAGACCGCTTCCCCTATAAAGTGGGTAGACATATTCAATTCAGGAGAAAGAAGTAAGGATTTCTCGTGTTCATTGGCATATATCTTTACTTTAAAATATTCACTTACCTGCTTTGCAGCCAGGATATGATCAAAATGTCCGTGGGTAAGCATAACGCCAACCAATTTAAGACCTTCCTTTAATACCTTCTCGATAATTGCACCAGCTCTATCGCCAGGATCAAAACAAATTGCTTCTAGGTTTTCCTCATTGGTTACCAGATAGCAATTCGTTTGCACTGGTCCTACTACAACGGTATGGATTTTAACTGCCATTTACTACTCTCCTTTACCCACTAGTTCTTTCAATATCTAATATACTTTCTACATTTTGTATCTTACCAATAATCGTCTGAAGCTGACTTACTCCATTGATCTCAAA
>JAEZQN010000230.1 GCA_023441145.1 Bacillota bacterium | reverse complement strand
GTATGCAGTGATGTTAGGGCGTGGCGATAGTGTAGATGGCTCCTCTGTTATGAAATTTGAAAATGGTGAGTATACAATTCCATATGTTAAACTTGATCCCATTAGCGTCACAGAGGAAAATATGAATGAGGTTATTATTGCAGATAAATTCCATCTAAAAGAAGATGTATATCTAAACGTTCCGAAGAAAATGCCAAAGTAAATAGGACATATTTGTACAAAGTTAAAATTTGGTTAAAAATATGCTATTTCCGATTAGACTAGCACTCTATAAAGCAACAAAAATATCAAGAACATAGTAAGATATTACTAATCCTCTTGTGGTATGATTAGCTTGTGATTAAGAAGTCACCAATAAAAAAGGGAGGAATACATAACTATGAAAAGAAAGTTACTAAGCGTTGTTCTTGTTTTAACTATGGTAGTTGCTTTAGCTGGATGTGGTAGTTCAAAAACTGATACAGATCCAACTAAGAAACCAGCTGCTTCTTCTGATGCAAGTCAGAAACCAGAGCCATCCACTCCAGCTACATCTACAGCAGGAGGTAAAGTTGGTGTAGCAATGCCTACAAAGGATCTTCAAAGATGGAACCAAGATGGAGCTAACATGAAGACTGAATTAGAGAAAGCTGGTTACACAGTTGATCTTCAATATGCTGACAATGATATCCAAACTCAGATTAATCAGATTGAGAATATGATTAACTCTGAATGCCAGGTTTTAGTTATCGCTTCAATCGATGGTGATTCTTTAGGAACAGTTCTTGATCAGGCTAAAGAAAAGAACATCAAAGTTATCGCTTATGACCGTTTGATTATGAACTCTGATGCAGTTTCTTACTATGCAACTTTTGACAACTACATGGTTGGACAAAAACAGGGACAGTACATCGAAGAGAAGTTAGGTCTTAAAGATGGCAAAGGTCCTTTCAATCTTGAAATAGTAGCTGGTGATCCTGGTGATAACAATGCTAAATTCTTCTACAATGGTGCTATGGATGTATTAAATAAATACATTGATAGTAAAAAGCTTGTTGTTAAATCTGGACAAAAAGATTTCGACGTAGTTGCTACTGCTAAATGGGCTACTGAAACTGCTCAATCTAGAATGGATAATATCATCTCTAAAAACTATGCAGATGGTACAGTTCTTGATGCTGTTCTTTGCTCTAATGACTCTACTGCACTTGGTGCTGCTAACTCTTTGGAAGCAAACTACACTGCTGCTTGGCCAATTATCACTGGTCAGGACTGCGATATCGCTAACGTTAAGAACATGATCGCTGGAAAACAAGCTATGTCTATCTTTAAAGATACTCGTACTTTAGCTTCTAAGGTTGTTGAAATGGTTGGTGCTATCATGAAGGGTGGAGAAGCACCTGTTAATGATACTAAGACTTATGACAATGGTAAGGGTGTTGTTCCATCTTACCTTTGTGAGCCAGTATTTGCTGACAAAGATAATTACAAAGAGCTTTTAATTGATTCTGAATACTACACTGAAGATCAGTTAAAATAATCAGTAGGCAAATAGTTGTAACAGGCGAGTTTTACTCGCCTGTTATCTTAGTAATGAAGAAAAGAAACTAGGTGTAAATGTCTAATTGGAAAAAGCAGTTGGCATAGGAGGTATTCAGTTGGCTAAAATTTTGCTTGAAATGAAAAATATTACCAAGACATTTCCGGGTGTAAAAGCATTGGATAACGTTAACCTACAGGTAGAAGAAGGCGAAATTCATGCACTTGTAGGAGAAAATGGTGCTGGAAAGTCCACCTTGATGAATGTATTAAGTGGGATTTACCCTTATGGAACTTATGAGGGGGATATAATATATAACGGGGAAATATGTAATTTTAATAGTATAAAAGATAGTGAAGAAAAAGGTATTGTTATTATTCATCAGGAATTAGCATTAATTCCTTATATGACTATTGGTGAGAATATGTTCCTTGGCAATGAACGAGGACATAAATATGCAGTGAATTGGAACGAAACTTATGGCCGTGCGAATGAACTTTTACGAACAGTAGGTTTAAGTGAATCCTCGCGGATGCTGGTTAAAGATATAGGCGTAGGTAAACAGCAATTAGTTGAAATTGCAAAAGCATTGGCTAAGAATGCAAAGCTACTGATTCTAGACGAGCCAACCTCGTCACTTAATGAATCAGATTCAAAAGCGCTACTTGATTTGTTACTTAAGTTTAAGAAGGATGGATTAACTTGTATAATCATATCCCACAAGTTAAATGAAGTTACATATGTTGCAGACAAAATAACTGTTGTTCGAGATGGTGCAACCATTGAGACTCTTGATAAGTCAACGGATGATGTTTCTGAAAGCAGAATTGTTAAGGGAATGGTAGGTCGTGAGTTATCAGATCGTTTCCCTAAACGTGTGCCTAAGATTGGCGATGTTAAGCTTGAAGTAAAAGGCTGGAATGTATACCATCCACTCTACATGGAGCGTAAGGTGGTAGACAATGTAAATATTAAAGTCAAAAAAGGTGAAGTAGTTGGTATTTCCGGATTGATGGGTGCTGGTCGTACGGAACTTGCTATGAGTATTTTCGGTAAGAGCTATGGCCATAACATCACTGGTGAGCTTTATATTGATGGTAAGAAAGTTCATCTTCATAATGTACAGGCTGCAATTAAGCATAAGCTAGCTTATGTTACAGAGGATCGTAAAGGAAATGGCTTGATTCTTAGTAACCCAATTCGGGTTAACACAACACTTGCTAATCTGGATGCTGTAAGCAACCATAAGATTATCGACAAGGATAAAGAGTATGGGGTAGCAGTAGAGTATAAAGAGAAGCTTAGGACGAAATGTCCATCCGTTGAACAAAACGTATGTAATCTCAGCGGCGGTAATATGCAGAAGGTTCTTCTGGCTAAATGGATGTTTGCTGATCCTGACGTATTGATCCTTGACGAACCAACAAGAGGTATTGATGTTGGTGCTAAATATGAAATATACTGCATCATTAATCAATTAGTTGCAGAGGGTAAATCCGTAATTATGATTTCATCAGAGTTACCAGAAATTCTAGGAATGTGTGATCGTATCTATATTATGAATGAAGGTAAAATTGTTGGTGAAGTAAGTCGTGAAGAAGCAACTCAGGAATTGATTATGACAACAATATTAAAATCTTGTAATAAAGGAGAATAACGATGGACAAAGCAAAATCTATGGATTTTATCAAAAAATATACAATGATTATTGTATTAGTATTAGTAGTTGCATTTTTTGCTTGGAGGACTGGTGGCAGTATTCTTGCTCCAATGAACATTAGTAGTTTGATTTCTCAGAATGCTTATGTATTTATTCTGGCAACTGGTATGTTATTATGTATTTTAACTGGTGGTAACATTGACCTTTCTGTTGGATCATTAGTATGCTTCGTTGGTGCTGTAGGTGCTGAGCTAATGATGAACAAAGGTGTTAATATGTATCTTACCATACTTATTATGGTTATTATTGGTATAGCAGTAGGTGCTTGGCAGGGCTTCTGGATTGCATTTGTGAGAATCCCACCTTTTATTACAACATTAGCAGGTATGTTAATCTTTAGAGGATTAAGTAACGTTGTTTTAGATGGTATGACCGTATCCATTAAGGATCAAACCACTTTTGTTAAGATTTTTGGTGGTGGTGCTGACTGTTATATTCCAGATATTATAGGTAAAGATAATGTTCCAGATATCTTTGGTAAAGTAGTAAATGGTGTGCAACCGACAATCAACTTAACCTGTTTGCTTGCTGGTGTATTGGCAATTCTGATGTATGCCTTAATCCAATTCAATAGTAGAAGAAATCGAGTGAAAAAGGGATATGAAGTAAGTAAATTGCTACCATTTATATCTAGGATAATTGTAATTTCACTAGTAATACTTGTGTTTTCTTATCGTCTTGCACAGCATAAAGGTATTCCAACTGTTCTTATCTGGGTATTTATTGTAGTATTAGTTTATGCTTATATTACGTCCAACACAACCTTCGGCAGATATTTCTATGCAGTGGGTGGAAATGAAAAAGCAACCAAGTTGTCTGGTATCAATACGAACAAAGTATATTTTACGGCATACATGAACATGGGATTACTTTCCGCTTTAGCGGCTATGGTTACTATCGCTCGTTTGACATCTGCTCAGTCAACCTATGGTCAAAACTACGAAATGGATGCGATCGGTTCTTGCTTTATTGGTGGTGCATCTGCTTACGGTGGAATTGGTACAGTTCCTGGCGTAATTATTGGTGCTGTATTAATGGGTATTATCAACATTGGTATGTCCTTAATGAATATTGACCAGAACATGCAGAAAGTAGTTAAAGGTTTAGTATTATTAGCAGCTGTTATCTTCGATGTTGTATCCAAACGTGGTGGTAAATTTACAGTTAAGAATTAATATGTCATAATATGACACTTTATATTAGTATATAGTTACATATGGTTGGGGGGCTATGTGATCGTTTGAT
>JAEZQN010000226.1 GCA_023441145.1 Bacillota bacterium | reverse complement strand
CTCTATTATGCCTGCAAGAGAACTTCTGCAGGAGGCAATAAATGGACTGGAAGAGATGTTAACCGAGAGAGGGGCACATATTGAGTGTCAGGCGGATGAGGCTTATATCAAGGTAGATTATGATTTGATGAAAACGTTACTACTGAATTTAATTGATAATGCAATCAAAGCAGAAGCTAAATTGATTCAAATTGACGGAAAAAGAATCAAACAAGTTTATAGCATTGAAGTTACTGATAATGGAACAGGAATCCCTGAAAAAGAATTATCTCGTATTACAGAAGCCTTTTATATGGTCGATAAGGCACGTTCTAGAAAACAGCATGGGGCGGGAATTGGACTGACTTTGGTGAAACGAATTATAGAATTGCAGGAGGGAGAACTATATATTGAAAGTAAAGAAGGGATAGGAACAAAAGTTACGGTATGCTTACCAGTGCAAGAAGGGGGAAATGAGATTGAATAAAAGTCGCGTAATAACTATATTAGGTGTCTTATTATCTTGTGTGTTGGCATACGGTGGTTTTTTTATCATGCAGGATTTATTAGCACAAAAGCAGGAGAAGGTTCTATCAAAGACTAGTATGATTCCTATGGTTTCAGCTGATAACAAGAACGGAAAGACTATTAGACAATCTAAACTCTCTAAAAAAGAATTGAGAGAAGTCTTGACAAGTAGGCAGTTCAATTACGATGAGCCTCATGAACCATTTGGATATCAGCTTACTATGACAGAAGCATTAAATAAGGCACAAGAGTGGCTCGATCAGTTTTGCGGAAAATACATTCCCTTAGTGGAGGGAGAGTTTTACAATCTTAATAAGGTGACTGCCGGACTGAGTGAAAAGAAAATAAGTGAAGCAGATGATACAGTGTCAAAAGATTTGTATAGTGATTGGGAAGTTACTTATGATTTTAAAGAGATGAATATTACACTATTTTTAAATGCAGTAACAGGACAGGTACTTGAAGCCAGAATAGAATTGAATACGACTGATAATAACATGCCAAGTTTTGATTTTGATACTGAAGAACTTTTAAAAGATTATGCAGCTTCATTCAATTTGAAAGCAAAGTCTATACAGCTTCAGAATGAGTCATTCCAGTATATGGTTATGGAGGAAGGATTGTATATATTTTTCTTGCAAAACGCTATAAAGCTAAATGATCAATCGAAAGTAGAACTACATTTGTGCATTCGAGTGTAGTGATTACGGAGATTTCATATAGATATTTGTACATATTGGTCATAATTTACAGAAATAACGCAACTTTTGAACAGGTAGTTTACAACTCCTTGCTATGATGAATACAGAATCGTAGCAAGGAGAGATATAGCATGGAGAGAGAATATAGTAATATAGCGAGAAAGCAAATTAGACGACGCAGAAGAATAAGAAGAATCACTTTGATGATTGCTTTTAGTTTGTTAGCCTCTCTGGTCGTAGTTTTATTAAAGAATAAGTTTTGGATGCAATATTGGAAGGAAGAGCCAAAGATAGAAACAAGTAACGTACTGATAGAACAACCCCAAAATAATGATAACAACAATACGAATAGTAAGGCTATTAATCATAGCGAGACAGAAGAACTTTCTAGTCAAGAAGATGAGTGGAAGTTAATCTTAGTCAATCGATGGAATCCTATATCAGATAATGATGATGTGTATATAGTAGAACTTGATAATGGACAGTCCATAGATGAGAGATGCTATCCTGATTTGCAGAATATGATGGATGATTGTCGACAGGCAGGATTATTACCAGTGATATGTTCGTCTTATCGTACCAGGGATAAACAGAATTGTTTGTTTCAAAATCATGTCGATCAACTACTTCATCAACAATATAATGAAGAAGATGCAAGAGCCGTAGTAGCAACTTACTGTGCGGTTCCGGGGACAAGTGAACATGAATTAGGACTGGCATTAGATATCGTGGATTATTACAATCAGAATCTAGATGAGACTCAGGTAAACACAGGAGTTCAACAGTGGTTAATGCAAAATAGTTGGAAGTATGGATTTATTCTTAGGTATCCAGAAAATAAAAGTGGGATAACGGGCATTATATTTGAACCATGGCATTATCGTTATGTAGGGAAAGAGGTAGCTAAAGAAATTTTTGAACAAGGACTTTGTCTGGAAGAGTATTTAGATAAATAGAGCTTGCCTGATATGAAAAATCAAGTGAAGTGGAAAGAGAAATTCCACTTCACTTGATTTTATATTATAGGAAACTTCTCCTGTATATAAACATAAGCGTTATCCTTTTCCTTCTATTTTTCTAATGCCATTCTAAGTTGTTCAGCTAATACATATATTGTTAATAGTATCAAATAGAGAGGTTCCTATATGGAGAAAAGGCTGAAATCTAACCATAAAAAATATAAAAAAAAAGATGGTCAATCCATTTATGAGGAATTTGAGCAGCAAGCAAAGGCAGAGAAGGTGTTAGCCAAAAAAACTTTTCGAGAGTCTTTATCGGAAAGGTTTAAGCTCCCCTCTGATATGTTAGCTGGTGCCCCTATAATTATGGCAACAGGAAAGCATCAATTGGTTTTAGAGAATTATAAAGGAATTATCGAATATACGGGAAGTTTGATTCGTGTACAAACAAAAACCTGTAAAGTTTGTATAGAAGGGAAAAAACTGAATATAGATTACTTTACCAATGATGAAATGCGAATATCCGGCACTATAGAGGCAATAAGATATCAGTAGTAGGAGGTGCTAGAGTGCTTGTTTCTCTGTTTAGATGGATAAAAGGTTATTTATTGGTTGTAATAAAGGGTTACTCACCGGAAAGGTTTTTGAATTTATGCTCTAACCATCATATTGTAATATGGGGACTTAGTAAAACGGATGAAGGC
>JAEZQN010000199.1 GCA_023441145.1 Bacillota bacterium | reverse complement strand
AATGTAAGCATTGGAGATTTTGGAGGTATCTTCTATCTTGTACATCCCTGCAATAGTTACATATTCAGGCTCCGTATCGCTTGTTTCCTCAGCTTTTGTTAGTTCCGTTTTTAGCATGGTTATCTCGTTTTTAAAGGCTGTTTTTAATTCTGTATTCTGATCCTTGAGCTTAGTAAAACTTTGATAAGATAGGAGAATACTGATGCCGACTCCTGCTGTAATAATAAATGTTAAAATAATGGCTAAGATAATAGACTTTTTGTTCATAACATCCTCCATGTTGTTCTAGTAAACATTGGTAGTATATTCCATAGCATAGCAGTAATCAACAATTTTCTATATAAATTAAAATAGATTTAAAGAATGATATAACTATTCAATAACTAGTTAAAGAAAATTCAAAAAACTTTACAAGGAATTGATTATGACTAAAGTCATAGTCAGTTCCTTTCTTTTTGCACTTTTTTAGAATGTATTCGATTGGTATGATGATTGTAAAGTGAAATTCTTATGGAGGATATCGTATGGAAAATGTAATTACAATAAAGGGACTTACTAAAAAGTATGACAAAAAAGTTGCAGTAGATTATATATCTCTAGAAATAAAGCAAGGAGAAATCTTTGGGTTATTAGGGCCTAATGGTGCAGGAAAAAGTACTACCTTAAATATGCTTTGTTCTTTAATTAAGCCTACCTCTGGAGACATGGAGATTTTTGGCCTACCACCAGAGAAAAACAGAAAAATGATAAACGGGAAAATTGGATATGTACCTCAGGAGTTAGCAATTCACGAGAATTTAAAGGCGTGGGAGAATATAGAACTTTTTGCTGCACTCTATGGGTTAAAAGGGCAGCAGTTAAAGACAAGAATAGAGGAAGCCTTAAGCTATGTAAAATTAGAGGAGCATAGGAATCACTTTGTCAAGACCTTTTCTGGTGGAATGAAGAGAAGGTTGAATATTGCCTGTGCCCTGGCACATCAGCCTAAGCTCTTAATCTTTGATGAGCCAACAGTAGGAATCGACCCACAATCCCGTAATTTTATTCTGAAGATGATTCAGAAAATGAATGAAGAAGGTGCAACCATTCTCTACACCAGTCATTATATGGAGGAAATAGAAGCAGTTTGCACCAGGATTGGTATTATGGACAATGGTAAGATTATTGCGGTAGGGACCAAAGAAGAATTAGTGGATTTGGTAAGGACAGAGGAGAACCAGGAGATGACACTTGAGAAAGTATTTTTAACGTTAACGGGTAAATCTTTAAGAGACTACGGAGAAGGGGAGAATTAGTATGTGGTATTTCATAAAAAACAATGTAAAGTTGATTTACCGTAGCAGGGTGTTATTCTTTATGTTAATTCTACTACCAATTCTTCTTATCGCCTTATTATCTGACACATTTTCTAACTATTTAGAGACAAATAAAAAGTTGGAGTCCTTTCGTGCTGGCTACAGCTGTGGGGAAGACAGTTTTATAATGCCGATGCTTGACGAATTGAGCCAAGTTTGTACAGAACAAGGAATCAGCTTAACCAGCCTAGATACAGAAACAGGGATTCAGAATGTGAAGGATGGAACTCTAGATACCTTCGTAAATTTTAGACAAAATGACTATGTGCTGTATCAGGGAAATGATACAGTGGCTTGTGGGATGGTGTTAGATAGTCTAGTAGCTAGCTTTGCACTAGCATATAGGCAACAACTGGTGACTGAGGGCAATGGCATGAAACTAACCCAAATGGAGGGAGACCCTATAGAGGTTCAAAAGGTAGCGGTGGACCCTATTCCTGATGCCAAAACCTATTATGGTATCGTAGAGATTCTTTATATGATGTGGTGTGGTATTATTTCTATAGCGGCAATATTTATAAGTGAGCAGAAACATAAGATGAAAAAACGGTATGATATTTGTACTACTAGCTCTAGTAAGCTCTACTTTGGAAAACTATTTGCTGGAACCATTGCCCTTTGTATACAGATGGGAACAGCTATTGCAATTTCTGTTGCTTTTTTGGATATTGACTGGGGAAATGTATTTTATAAATCAGTGGGAATTCTGTTCTTACAAGCAGTGGCAGTAAGTAGCGTAAGCATTTTACTATACCAAGTATTTCGTTATACAGCGGTAGTGCTAGCAGTTGACTTCTTTTTTGCATTTATCTCTGGTTTTCTAGGGGGAAGCTTTCAGACATATATGTATAGTACTGTTGGACATGATATTGCAAAATGGTCTCCTCAATATTATTTGAATCGAACATTGGTGGAGTTTGCCACGAAAGGTCAGAGTGATTATACCTTTATCTGTATTAGTATATTAGGTGGTTTAGTTTTAGGTTGCAGTGGCCTTAATCTACTATTATTAAAGAGAAGAAGGGAGGCATAAACATGCAAGGATTTTTTACCATGTTAAAATGTAATCTAAAGCTATTGTTACGTAACAAAGGATATCTAATTAGTGTCATTGGAATCCCCATAATATCGTTAACATGGATATGGTTTCTACAGTATAGTAGCACAGTAACTACTGTGGTTACAGAAAAAAGTAGTGTAACAGAAATAGGTTTAGAAGACAAGGTGTTACAATCTGAGAGTCAAATGGAACTAGCAGTTAAAGTCTATGATGCCTCTCATTCTAAGGCAAGTGAGTATCTTCTTAATGCCCTGGAGTCATACTCCATCTTTAACTTTTACCGAGTAGATGCTGCGGGCTTAACGAAGGAAGAGATAAAAACAAATGCTACAGAGACAGCCCAGAGCTCCAATCTATTTACCTCCCTTTATATACCTGCTAATTTTGAAGAAAACATGAGGAAAGGTTATCCAAATCAAGTCATTAGCATTTATCTATCTACAGAGGATGAAAGAGCACAGTTGTTACTTACATGTAGTAAAGAATTGGTAAAGACTATAAGTAGTTATGGCAATGCTACCAATCATGACTTAGATACTTTTCAAAGTCTACTGTCTAAGTTAGAAAACACAAGGATAAAAAAAGAAGTGGCTACGGTATCCAATACGGACTTGGTCACATTAAATGAGGAGCAAAAACTTCAAAAGGATAGTTTTGGGTATGTACTTGGATTTTTTAGCCTATCCTTTTTATTAAGTGGAGTGTTTATATCTAGTATCTATGTAAAAGAAAAGAACAATAATGTACTAAAAAGAGTAACCATAACAAAAGCGAACTTTATTAATTACATTAGTGTGAAGGTAGTCCTAGCAGTGATTACCCTTATCCTAGAAGAGGTGGTTATTTGTATTGGAATGCATCTATTAGGAGATAGTATTGGACTTTCTACATTTCAATTTGTCTTTGTAACCTCCGGAGTGGGAATGGTACTTCTTTTGCTAACGATAGCAGTTGGAACCTATACGAACAATGTAGTTACTGTGGCTTTTGGTGGATTCTTTGCATGGACGATCAGTAACTGCTTAGCAGGATTATATTTTCCACTTTCAGAATCTTCCGCGTGGCTACAAGCACTTGCTAGGTTAATGCCTCAGTACTGGAGTATGAAGTTTTATACTTTAGTCACTACTGGTAGTGGAAGTGGTTACCTAATGTATCTGGCTGTATGTATGGCATTTATAGTACTTATAGGGTGCCTCGGGGTGCTAGGGTTAAAGTTAAATAGTAAAAAATAGCATAATATACTAAAATGTGATACACTTCAAGTAGGTGGGTGGTTATGTGCAGGACAATATTAGAAAATATTATTTTGCTTTAGTAAAAATGGCCTGGATTCTTATATTACTAGTGTACTATTATGCTCAATCTTCCTTAAGTACTAGTCAAGAGGTAGGGCTCTTTACACTGTATATAAGTCTACTGGTTTGTCTAGTACTGACAGAATTTTTAGAACAAAGACATTGGCAAGTGATCGCTTGTCAGGTCTTTGTTTTGTTGCTTATTTACCTATTTTATGGAGTAACGTATACATTCATTTTACCGGTGGTACTCTTGGAATTCATGGTGTATTTAAAGATATCAGTGGGGTGGTATTTTAGCGTATTTATAGGGAGCTTTATATACACCAATGATATGATTTTCTATATGATAGTATGTCTTGTGGCCGTGGAGGCATATTTTCAGTATTACATAATTATAAAAGAATATAAGGGATTGCTGGAGTTTTATCAGTCCAGTGAGAGTAAGCTTAAGGTTAGTATGGATCAAATGGATTCTAAGTATAAAAGGGAGCTAAGGGATAATCATCTGTCTTTTGAAAATCAGATGTTAGAGGAGAAAAATCGACTTTCTCAAGCACTACATGATAAGCTAGGCCATAGTATCAATGGCTCTGTCTATCAGCTAGAAGCTGCCAAGGCACTAATAGATAAGGAACCAGTGCACTCCACAACCATTATACAAGGAGTTATCGATAATCTTAGAGGGAGTATGGATGAGATTCGAGCTCTTTTAAGAAAGGAACGTCCAAGCAAAAGTCGTATGGCTCTCCTTCAGCTTCAAAGCTTGTGTGATGATTGCAATCATAAGTATCATATGGAAGCAAGTCTAGCTCTAAGTGGAGACCAGAATAAGATACCAGAGAGAATCTGGGATATTATCTTAGACAATAGTGTAGAAGCCGTTTCCAATGCATTAAAGTATGCCAGCTGTAGTAAGCTTACCATATCTATTCAGGTACTAAATAAACTGGTGCGATGTAGTATTGTAGATGATGGATGTGGATGCAAAGACCTACATGATGGAATGGGACTTGAAGGTATGAGAAGGCGTGTTAGGTCCATCAATGGCATTCTAGATATTACGACTAACAATGGCTTTTCCATTAATATGTTATTGCCTTTTAATTAAAGGAGGGAAAATGTGGACCCAATACGTGTTATTATTGTAGATGATAGTGATTTTGTCAGAGAGGGAATGAAGATTATACTGGATGTGGATGCTGATTTTTTAGTAGTTGGCTGTGCGGCCAATGGAGAAGTTGCCGTCAGTCTTGCTAAGGAAGTGAGACCAGATGTAGTACTTATGGATATCCAGATGCCTATTATGGATGGAATCGAGGCTACTAAAAGGATTGTTGAACAGGAGTGTGGCAAAGTATTAATTTTAACCACCTTTGACGATTATGATTTGGTAAGAAGGTCTATTGAGAATGGAGCTAAGGGTTACCTTATTAAGAATCATACCCCTGATCAGTTAAAGCAAATGATCAAATCCATATATAATGGTGTGAATGTGTTAGATGATAGTATTTTTCAAAAACTCCCTGATCATAATGTGGGAGCCTCCAAAGGCTTTGATGCAAGCCCGTATACTAACCGAGAAATAGAAATTATAGAGGCTGTTTCAGAAGGCCTATCCAATAAAGAGATTGCAGCCAAGCTTTATATAAGTGAGGGAACCGTAAAGAATTACATCAGCACAATATTAGAAAAGGGGAACCTCTCTCATAGAACCCAGCTAGCTGTGTATTATCTAACAGGGAAAAGAAACTCGTAACTTGCCGTTATTTTACTGGAGTAAGGAAAACTCCTATGGTACAATAGTAGCGTCATATAGAAAAATTTATATAGGGATGAACATAGGATGGACAGATTACTTAAAAAACCAGTAGTAGTAACGATATTAGCTGTATTATGTACCCTTTTGTGGGGAAGCGCCTTTCCGGCAGTAAAGAAAGGGTATGAGTTATTTCAGATTCAAGAGGGAATAGTTGCAGACAAGTTGGTATTTGCCGGTTTGCGCTTTCTTATAGCAGGTTTTATTATCCTGCTTCTTTTGTTAGTTGCCCCGAAAAAAAGTCTTAGAGTAAAAAGAAAAGATGGCAAAGGTATCATTGTAATAGGACTGTTGCAAACCTTTATGCAATATTTTTTCTTTTATATTGCTCTATCTAATATGTCAGGCTCCAAGGGGTCTATTATAAATGCTTCTGGTACTTTCTTTGTAGTACTTCTTAGCCATTTTCTTTTTGCTAATGAGCGCCTTAATAGTAAGAAGGCAGCAGGTTGTCTTTTTGGGTTTGCTGGTATTCTTATAGTTAATCTTGCCAAGGACACGGACCTTGGATTTCATGTAACAGCGGAAGGGTTTATGCTCATGGCAGCTCTTACCTTTGCCTTAGGCTCTGTATACAGTAAAATAATCTTAAAGGATATGGATGCCTTAGTACTAACTGGATATCAGCTTTTTCTAGGGGGAACACTTTTATTTTTGGTAGGTCTACTACAGGGAGGAAGGCTAAGCTATTTCTCACTGGAGGGGATTTTGTTATTTGCTTATTTAGTATTTATCTCCGCAACTGCCTTTGGCCTTTGGACTCTTCTACTGAAACATAATGAAGTGACTAAGGTCTCTATATATAATTGTTTAACCCCTGTCTTTGGGACATTATTATCGGGTATTTTCCTATCAGAGGACATATTTAAATTAAAAAATCTAATGGCTCTTCTTCTTGTGGTAGCAGGCATATATTTAGTCAATTCTATCGGAAAAAGAAGGGTGGATATATAACTAAAGTGAATGAATAGGTGAACTCATGCAAAAAAAACAATTACAAAGTAGTGGTATACTATTATTAACCTCATTAATTTGGGGAATCGCTTTTGTGGCCCAAAGTGTAGCCATGGATTATATCAAACCCTTTACCTTCAATGGTATTCGCTGTATTCTGGGAGGAGTTGTTCTTTTACCGGTTATTTATCTTATGAAGAGATTTAGTACCAGTAAAAAAGAGAGTCTCACTCCCAAAGAGGGAAGTAAGGAACCAGGATTTTTTCGTTCTCTAGAATTTAAGGGTGGAGTTTGTTTTGGGCTAGCCCTATTTGTAGCCTCTAATCTACAGCAATTTGGTGTGATGTATTCAACACCTGGGAAAGCTGGATTTTTGACTGCTTTATATATTTTACTTGTCCCTATTATGGGATTATTTATAGGAAAGAAAGTAATGGGTCGTATTTGGTTTTGTGTGGCAATGGCTTT
>JAEZQN010000076.1 GCA_023441145.1 Bacillota bacterium | reverse complement strand
TGGATGGGCATAAGTTTATTGCTGGAGCTATTAAGACAGGAGCAAAAGTTGTTTTTACTGCCTATGTTCCTGATGAGATAAAGGAAGGAGCTGCCTATATCAAGGTTCATGATACCCTTCGTGCACTGCAAAGCTTAGCGGGGTATTATAGAAACATGTTTGATATTCCAGTAGTGGGCATTACAGGAAGTGTAGGAAAGACTACTACAAAGGAAATGATAGCAGCAGTTTTAGGTACCAAATTTCAGGTAGTAAAAACCCAAGGAAATATGAATAGTCAGGTGGGATTGTCCTTGACTCTTTTTGGAATCGAGAAGAGCCATGAAGTAGCAGTTGTTGAGATGGGAATGAGTGAACCTGGAGAAATGGAGAAGCTTTCTAAAATAGCTAGACCAACCATTTCAGTCATTACCAACATCGGGGTAAGCCATATCGCCCAGCTTGGTTCGAGAGAGAATATTCGAAGAGAGAAGTTAAACATTATTGATGAGAATACAGAAAATAGTGTGTTATATATCAATGGACAGGATACGTTGTTAAAAGAAATCACCTCCTTTAAAGGCTCTTTACCACAAGAAAAGGAGACGATTCCTTTGTCAGCGAAGACTTGTGAGGCATTAGCTAAGACTTTGATTAATGAGTATGGTATAGGAGAGGAATATTCTTTTAGAGCCATGAATGTATGTAGCAAGCAGGAATCTACCAAGTTTACGTATGTTAGCGATACTTATGAAGAAGAGGTTACCTTAAAGGTATTAGGAGATCACAATGTGATGAATGGAGTGGTAGCCTTAGCTATAGGGGAACAGCTTGGGATAGACCCTAAGCTAGGTAAACAGGGATTATATGAATATGAGCCTATTGCTATGAGAGGACAGATACTTAAGAAGAATGGTCTTGTAATTATAGATGATACCTATAATGCCAGTCCAGATTCAATGAAAAGTGGAATTGCTGTTCTTCATTCTTTAGAAGGCATTAGAAGAAGAGTTGCAGTACTAGCAGACGTATTGGAACTAGGGGAAGCTTCCTATGAGCTACATTATCAGGTGGGAGAAGGCATTGTAGGGGATGCCTTAGAAGGTAAGCGTATTGAGGAGCTAGTGGTCATTGGAGAAAGTGCCAAAGCCATTAGTGAAGCAGTAGAAAAAGGAAATGTAGGAATTACCACACATGCCTTTAGCAGTAACACAGAGGCTACTACCTACTTAAAACAGATTCTTCTTCCTGGAGATGCTATTTTAGTAAAGGGTTCTAGAGGAATGCATACAGATGAGATTGTAAAGAGCTTGTCAGAGTAATAGATAGGGTTATGGTGATGATACATTGTAAATTAAGCCATAACCCTCATTTTTTAATGAATCATGTGTATTTGAATCAAAATATAGTATAATAGAGAAAAAGGAGGTGCAGTGTGTGATATTTGCAGATATAATCGTGGATATTAGTCATGAAAATTTAGATAAAACATATCAGTATACTGTGCCAGAAGACTTAGAAGAACAAGTGGTAATTGGTACTTTAGTCAATATTCCCTTTGGCAAAGGCAATAATCAAAGGACAGGCTATGTGGTAGGACTGGGTAAGGAAGCTAAATTTCCTGTAGAAAGAATGAAATCTATTAGTGGAATTGTAGAAGGAAGTCTCGTCATCGAGTCTCAACTTATTCAGTTAGCTTATTGGATAAAGGATAACTATGGCGCAACGATGAATGATGCTCTTCGCACGGTGATTCCGATAAAGAAAAGTGTGAAGAATGTAGAAAAGAAATACCTTCATCTTCAGGTGACCCAGGAGGAGGCTTTTGATACACTTACTCTTTATAAGAAAAAGAATTACAAGGCAAGAATTCGTTTACTAGAGGCTTTAATTGAAAAGGGAACTTTAAGTTATGAATATGTAACCTCAGAATTAAATATAGGAAGACCAACTATAAAGGATATGGAAGAGCAGAAGGTGATTGTATCCTCTGCAGAAGTAGTCTATCGTAATCCGATAAAGAATTTGGCTGTGGAGCAAAGAACAATAGCTCTTAATGAGGAGCAAGAGAAGATTACTACAAATATTCTAAATGACTTTAGGGAGGGTCAAAGAAATACTTATCTTATTCACGGAATTACGGGAAGTGGAAAAACAGAAGTCTATATGGAAATCATAGCTGGAGTGTTGGCAGAGGGAAAACAAGTCATTATGCTCATACCAGAGATAGCCCTCACTTATCAAACGGTGAATCGTTTTTACCGTCGATTTGGTGATCGGGTATCTATCATGAACTCTAGACTGTCTCAAGGAGAGAGATACGATCAGTGTACTAGGGCGAGAGAAGGACTTATTGATGTTATGATTGGTCCTAGGTCTGCTTTATTTACCCCATTTCAGAATTTGGGACTGATTATTATAGATGAAGAACATGAGGGAAGCTATAAAAGCGAGATGCCACCAAAATACCATGCGAGAGAAGTGGCTATGGAAAGAGCAAAGCTTGCAGGGGCTGCAGTGATTCTAGGTTCTGCCACACCTTCCATAGAAGCTTATCACCAAGCAAAATTAGGTGAATTTAAGCTTTATACACTATTAAAACGTGCAGGAGAAGGTGCATTACCTACCGTATACGTGGAAGATTTGAGGGAAGAGTTAAAGGCGAAAAACCGTTCTATTTTTTCTAGACAGTTAAAAGCATTAATACTGGATCGTTTAGAAAGAAAGGAACAGATTATGCTATTTATCAACCGTAGAGGATATGCTGGATTTGTTTCTTGTAGGGCTTGTGGACATGTTATGGGGTGTCCACATTGTGACGTCTCACTAACATCGCATAATAATGGGAGACTACTTTGCCATTATTGTGGCTACGAAGTGCCTACGCCAAAACATTGTCCACAGTGTGGCTCCCCTTATATTGCAACCTTTGGGACAGGGACCCAGAAGGTTGAGGATTTTGTGAAAAAGGAGTTTCCAAGTGCTAGAGTACTTCGTATGGACACGGATACTACCTCTGGCAAGGAAGGGCATCAGAAAATACTTTCTGCCTTTTCCAATCATGAGGCGGATATTTTGGTTGGAACTCAGATGATAGTAAAAGGCCATGATTTTAAGAATGTAACCTTAGTAGGAATTATTGCAGCAGATTTGTCTTTGTATGCCAGTGACTATAGGGCTTCTGAGCGTACCTTTCAGCTTTTAGCGCAAGCAGCAGGGAGGGCAGGTAGAGGTGAAAAACCTGGAGAGGTTGTGATTCAAACATACAATCCAGAGCATTATAGCATTGAGTGTGCTAAGAATAATGATTATGAAGAGTTTTATGAGCAAGAAATGATGTTTCGTAATATGCTTGGATATCCTCCAGCAGCGAATATTTTAGCAATTCTAATTACCTCCAAAAAAGAAAAGGATGCCAAGGGGGCAAGTATACTCATTGCCAATGCGGTAAAGGAGGGCTTTGTAAAGCCGGAGTATGATGAAACACTTAAGGTAATAGGACCTACCCGAGGTATACTAGGTAAGATAAATGATACCTATCGTTTTGTTATTCATATTAAAGCGAAGGATTATGATTTATTAAAGGATATCAAAAATTTTATGGAGGGATTTGTAGATTACTCTTCCTTTTTTGCAAATTGTAGTATACAATATGATTTCAATCCGATTAGTGGATACTAACAATAGGAGGGAGCGTTGATAGGTATGACAAAGGGCCAACTAGAAGCAAAGTTAAGTGAAATTGTCAGTAAGTTTGAGGTAGTCAATTCGGGACGAGGACCAAAGACAATCCGTAGCTATATTATTAATGACATGATTGTGATACGGATGATTTGCTATTTAAGTCAAGGCGAAAAGCATTTGGCAACCTCGGATAAGGGTATCACCTTATTTAAACAGATGAATACACTACTTTTCGAACAAGGTAGGGACAATCTAGAAACGCTAATCAAAGAGGCATTTAATATCAATATTCTTAGTATGCATATGGATTTAAGTACAAAAACAGGAGAGAAGATTATTGTTCTAACCTTGAAAGAGGATTTGGAGGAACAAATTAGAAATAATATACCTGTTTCTGTATATAGGTAAAATAGGTATTGACATTTTTGGAACTATGAAATAAAATGTCCTAGAAGTTCATTTTACAACATGATGCGACAAGATGTTGCAGAGGCATACCCTATTCTGGTAAACAGAAGAGGCGATGAGGCTGCCACATAGTAACTTCGTGGGATAAAAATGTTTGCTTAATAATATGTGTGTTGGAAGATAAAACAAATTAGTAAACTAAGTTGTATATAAACCGGCATCCGTTTTTCGGGTGCCGGTTTTTAATTGTGTTTAGAAAAAGTTTATGGAATTGTACTATTCACAATAAATAAATCGAAAGAAAGAGGTAAAAGTATGCAAGATGTACTTAAGAAGTTTAATTTGTCTCAAGAAGTAAGAGATATGCTTGAGCGTAGCAATTCAATTTACTTTCCTAAGTCAAGGGAAGAATTATTTCATTTGGCTTTAGGAGATGACCAGATAGATCATTATGAGATCGCTTATCAGGTACCAGGTAAAGGTAAAGTTTCAGAAGCTAATGTCACTAGATGTAAAAATGGTATTGTGGTGAACTTTGTAGAGGATTATATGAGACGTCGTGATCCTGATTGTATGTTGATTGGTGATAACAAACCGACAGACAAGCCTACTTACCAACAGGTTTACAAACAGGATTTCTCTAAGACTAGAAAAGAGACATTAGAGTGGCTAAGTGAACAGGATTTGATAGGTGTTCCATTTATGGCTGGTGGAGATACTTATGGCTATGAAGCACTTTTTATAGGACCACGTAATGCATCTTGTTTTGGTGCAGCCCTTGCAGACCTTCAAGGATTTTTAAGTTATGATGAGATAGAGGAAGGGTTTACACCAAGAGCGGTTGTATTTTTAGCACCTCCATTTAGACATACACATTTTAATGGTAAGCAAGTAGTAGTTCATAACAGAACAGATTTGGTACATGAGGTATTCTCCTATAATTTATATCCAGGACCAAGTGCAAAGAAAGGTATCTATAGTGTTCTTCTTAATATAGGTGAGGAAGAAGGCTGGGTTACTTGCCATGCATCTACTGTAAAGGTCATTACTCCTTACGACAATGAAATTGTTATTATGCATGAGGGTGCCTCAGGTGGCGGTAAGAGTGAGATGTTAGAGCCAATTCACAGAGAAATGGATCAGCGTATTATTATGGCTAGAAACACTTTGACTAAGGAGAAAAATTACTTAGATTTAACTGAAACCTGTGAATTAAGACCGGTAACAGATGATATGGCTCTTTGTAATCATACAATGCAAAACGAAAGCAAAAAGTTGGTATTAAAGGATGCAGAAGCTGGTTGGTTTTTACGAGTGGATCATATCACTCATTATGGAAGTGCTCCAACTTTGGAAAAGAGTTTTATAAAGCCAAATAAACCACTTGTATTCTTTAGTTTAGATGCTGTTGCAAATTCCACTTGTCTACCTTGGGAGCATGTCATGGATTCCACTGGTAAGCCTTGTCCAAACCCACGTGTTATCTTACCAAGAAAAATGGTTGAAAACATTGTAGATGAACCAGTGGAGGTTGACGTACGAAGCTTTGGTGTAAGAACTCCACCAGCTACTAGGCAGAATCCAAGCTATGGAATTCTCGGAATCTTTCATATGCTTCCACCTGCTCTTGCTTGGCTTTGGAGATTAGTTGCACCAAGAGGATATAATAATCCAAGTATTCTTGATACTAAGGGAATGAGTAGTGAAGGGGTTGGTTCTTACTGGCCATTTGCAACAGGAAGAAGAGTAACTCAAGCTAACCTATTATTAGATCAGATACTAGCTTCTCCAAGTACAAGATATATATTAATACCAAACCAACATATTGGTATTTACGAGGTTGGATTTATGCCACAATGGATTGCAAGAGAGTATATTGCAAGACGTGGTAGTGCCAAGTTTAAACCAGGGCATTTAGTAGAGTCTAGATGTACTTTACTTGGTTATTGTTTAGAATCATTAAAGATTGATGGACACTATTTAAGAAGAGCATTCTTACAGCCAGAAGTTCAGCCGGAGCTTGGTGAAGATGGATACGATGCTGGAGCTAAGATACTGACAGACTTCTTTAAAAGAGAGCTGGAGCAATATTTGGTAGAAGAGTTAAACCCATTAGGAAGACAAATTATCGAGTGCTTTTTGAATGATGGAAGTTTAGATGATTATATTGATTTGATCCCAATGCGTTTTTAAGTAGATTTTATAAGTTTAAGAAAATCGCCCCTGAATAGTAGTTTTTGGGGGCGATTTTACTTGCTTCTATGAAAAAAATGGAGTACAATTATTTGGTGTCAACTTTGAATGAACAAAAGGGAGGAAGTAATTTGAAAGAAAGGAAAGTTAAAAAAGGGCAAACAATGCTTGATCGTTTAAAAAAAAGAAAGATTGGCCTTGTGTTTCTTAGTATTCAAGCACTATTGACGGTTGGATTGGCTGCTTTACTTATCATGATTAAGTTTTTAAAGCCATTATATATAATTGCTATTGTTGCTGTATTAATTGTTTTACTGGTTCTTATGGTAATGGGACAGGGGAGCCGGGGCAAAGCTCATATTCCTTTTAAAGTAGCTATCGCTCTCTTTTGTGTGTTACTTTGTGTAGGGTCTTATTACATCTATATTGGCTATGATACTGGTAAAACAGTAACAAATCCTGATGTTACAGATGAGTTTTCGGTTATCGTATTAAAGGATAGCCCTGCAGTGACGTTAGAAGATGTAAAAGGGGAAGAATTCGGTGTTGATGTTACCCAAAAACAGGATGCTTATACTAAGACTATGGGACAAATTCAGACTGAGATAGCAGAGGAAGTTCGTACAAGAGAATATGTGGATAGCCTTAGTCTAGTGAAGGCTTTGTATAATAAGGAATGTAAGGTTATTATTTTAAATTCAGCAGTCCTATCTGATATTATGGAAGAATACCCTAATTTTAAAAGTGAAACAAGGGTTTTAAATACCTATGAACATGTAACAAATACAACGAATACTAATGGGGTTAAAAGCATTACAGAGGAGCCTTTTAGTGTATTTATATCAGGAATCGACACCTATGGTGATATCTCCAATAAGAGTCGAAGTGACGTTAATATAATTGCTACCATCAATCCTAAGACGAAACAGCTTCTCTTAACGTCTACTCCTCGTGATTATTATGTGAAGACTTCAGTTTCTGGAGATAAGTATGATAAACTGACTCATGCAGGTATCTATGGAGTTGAATGTTCTGTGGAAACCTTAGAGATGCTATATGGGATAGAGATTAATTATTATGCCAAGGTAAACTTTACAGGATTTGAGTCTATCGTTGATGCCTTAGGTTCTATTACTGTACATTCTGATTATGCATTTACTGCCCAGCATGGAGAAACCTTTAAAAAGGGAGATAATGTGGTGGATGGTAAAAAAGCGTTAGCTTTTGCTAGAGAACGTCATGCCTTTCCATCTGGTGATTTGCAGCGTAATAAAAACCAGCAAGAGATTATTAAGGCTATTATTAAGAAACTTGCCTCTCCTGCTATATTAGGTGGGTTTACTAGTATCATGGATGCTGTAAAGGGTAATGTCCTTACAGATATCTCTTATGATGAGATAGCTACTATTGTGCAGATGCAGCTAGATGAAGGATCCTCCTGGCAGATCTCTACCTTTGGAGTAAGTGGAAAAGGTGGTTCTAGTACTACCTATAGTAATCAAAGTAAATCTGGTTATGTAATGTATATGGATGAAGAGAAGATTCAAGAAGCCGCAGGTTATATGAAACAAGTAATTAACGGTGAAGTTCCAAATATAGAAACAAAGTAAAGGAACAGGAGTTGTGAGTTTAATTCACAACTCCTTACTTTTTATTCATCTATTACCTGTCTTGTATAATACAGATAATTCGGTTATAATTTAAAGTGTTGTGATTTATAGAAAGAGAGGATAAAATATGGCAATTCGTAATATAAGAACAATTGGTGATAATGTGCTTACTAAAAAAGCAAAGGAAATTACTGTTGTAGATGATAGATTAACCATGCTAATACAAGATATGTTAGATACCATGTATGAAGCAGAAGGAGTTGGGCTAGCTGCTCCACAGGTAGGTATCCTTAAGAGAGTTGTTGTAATTGATTGCTCTCCAGAAGGGAACGAACCAGTGGTACTAATCAATCCAGAAATTGTTGAAACCTCTGGTGAACAAACTGGTACAGAGGGGTGCTTAAGTGTTCCTGGTAAAGTTGGTGTTGTAACAAGACCAAACTACTGCAAGGTTCGAGCATTAGATGAGAACTTGGAGCCATTTGAGATAGAAGGTGAAGAGCTTATGGCCCGTGCTCTTTGTCATGAAATCGATCATTTAGATGGACATCTTTATGTAGATATGGTAGAGGGTGATCTTATGAATGTAGAAGATTTGATGCAGGATGGAGAATAAACTTCTTTAAATGTATATGAATTCTTTGTGAAATAATGGAGTTCTATTAATAGAATGGATATAATAAGGGTGTCTTATAGTCGGAGGCTGATTTCATTATAAACTCGACCTTAAGACACTTTATTAATATTAGACAAAATATAAGTGTAAGCATCTTTAAGATAGAAAAGAGGTAGCTATGAGAGTAGTATTTATGGGAACACCAGAGTTTTCTGTGAAGACATTGGAAAGGCTTATAGAGGCAGGACATGAGGTGATTGGCGTTGTCACTCAACCAGATAAGCCTAAGGGTAGAGGTAAAGTGATGCAATTAACCCCTGTAAAGGAAAAGGCGTTGGAGTATAACATCCCAGTATACCAGCCATATAAGGTAAAGGAAGAGGCTTTTATTGAAGAACTTAAGGCTATGGAGCCTGAGGTTATTGTAGTTGTTGCTTTTGGCCAGATTCTTCCAAAGAGCATACTGGATTTGCCAAAATATGGATGTATTAACGTGCATGCATCTTTATTACCAAAGCTTAGAGGAGCGGCACCGATTGAATGGTCCATCATAAATGGTGAGAAGGAAACAGGTATTACTACAATGTTTATGGATGTAGGTCTTGATACTGGAGATATGCTATTAAAATCTGTTACTCCAATAGAACCTACTGATACCGGGGCAACCTTACGGGATAGACTTTCTGTAATGGGTGCAGATTTATTAATTGATACTTTAGTTGAATTAGAAAAGGGAACTATTAAAAGAGAAAAGCAAAAGGATGAAGACTCTACTTATGTTAAAATGCTAAACAAATCCTTAGGTGAGATAGATTTTACAAAGTCTGCAGTGGAGATAGAACGTTTGATTCGTGGTTTAAATCCATGGCCAAGTGCATATACCAGCATTGAAGGGAAGACACTAAAAATATGGAGTGCTAAAGTTTTGTCTGGGGATGTAAATGGAAGACCAGGAGAGATAGTGGAAGTAACAAAAAAATCCCTTGTTGTTCAAACTGGAGAAGGAAGACTTTCTTTATTAGAGATTCAGCTTGAGGGTAAGAAGAGGATGGAAGTAGATGTTTTCTTAAGAGGGTATGAGGTGGCAGAGGGGACAATGTTGCAAAATAAAGAGTAACCATGACATGAAGGAGTGATGACTATGTTATTTTTTAACGGTCCAATGTATATGTTTTATGATCCGACTTATATTCTTGTTTTAATTGGTGTTGTAATTAGTCTGATTGCGTCTGCAAGAGTAAGAACAACCTTTAATAAATATCAACGAGTTCGCAGTATGTCTGGCTATACAGGTGCCAGTGCAGCTGAGGCAGTTTTAAGAAGGACAGGGATTAGCAATGTGCGTGTAGAACATGTAGCTGGTAACTTGACAGATCACTATGATCCACGTAGTAAGGTACTTCGTTTAAGTGACGCTGTATATAACAGTTCTTCTATTGCAGCCATAGCAGTAGCTTGTCATGAGGCTGGGCATGCCTGCCAAGATGCCAAACATTATGTTCCACTAAAACTCAGATCTACCATTGTCCCAGTGGTTAACATCGGTACTAGTGTTGCTTGGATATTTATCTTACTTGGCTTGTTTTTTACTAGTCAATCTGGTGATTTGCTATTAATGATCGGAGTAATCGGTTTTTCTTTAGGAGTTGTTTTTCAGCTAATTACCCTGCCAGTGGAATTTAATGCCTCAAGAAGGGCGTTGGTTATGCTTCAGGATAGTGGCATTTTAACTGGTGATGAGCTGAGGCAAGGAAGAAAAGTGTTAAGTGCTGCAGCCCTTACCTATGTAGCTGGAGCTGCCGCGGCTATTTTACAGCTACTTCGTATATTGATTATAATTGGAGGAAGAAGACGTGATAACTGATCACAAAGAGAAAGGGCAGATCAGAGAAATTGCCTTAGAGGTTCTTATGGAGGTATTGGAAAGGGGAGGCTATAGCCATAAAGTATTGGGGGCTGCTCTCTTAAAATACCAGTACATGGATAAGCAACAGAGAGGCTTTTTGACGAGGCTTTGTGAGGGAACGATAGAAAGAGCTTTAGAGTTGGATTATATTATTGATCATTTTTCCAAAGTTCCTGTGAAAAAGCAAAAACCTGTCATTCGTAATATTTTAAGAATGTCTGTGTATCAGCTTAAGTATATGGATAGTGTGCCGGATTCTGCCGCTTGTAATGAAGCAGTAAAGCTGGCAACTAAGAAAGGTTTTTATAACCTTAAGGGCTTTGTAAATGGGGTATTACGAAATATTAGCAGGGGAATTAATGAGTGTAATTATCCCGATAAGAAAAGAGAACTTGGGAAGTACCTATCAGTAGTGTATTCTATGCCATTATGGTTAGTTGAATTCTGGTTAGGTATTTATAGTGAGCAAGTGGTGGAGGATATGCTTAAAGCATTCTGTAGTGTTAAGGAAACCACTATTCGTGTTAATCTTGATAAAACCAATCCTACTAAACTTCGGGAGCTATTAGAACAGCAGGATATTAAAGTGGCACAAGGGACGTATTTTCCATATGCCTTAAAAATATCAGGTTACAATTATCTCTCCTCTCTAGAGGAATTTAAACAGGGATACTTTCAGGTGCAGGATGAAAGCTCGATGCTAGTAGGAGAAGTGGCTTCTATTAAGCCAGGTAATCTAGTAGTAGATGTATGTGCAGCTCCAGGAGGAAAAAGTCTTCATGTAGCACAACTACTAAAGGGAACAGGAAAAGTGCTCTCTAGGGATTTGACGTTAGATAAGACTGCTTTAATAGAGGAAAATAACAGTCGCCTTGGATTTAGTAATATAGAGGTGGAACAATATGATGCTCTCACCTTCGATTCTAGGTTAGAGAATCAAGCAGATGTGGTTATCGCCGATCTGCCTTGTTCAGGTCTTGGCGTAATTACTAAGAAACCTGATATTAAGTATCGTGTTACAAAAGATGACCTTACTTCTCTTTCTGAACTACAGAAGGATATCTTAAAGGTTGTTAGTAGATATGTAAAACCAGGTGGTACTTTGATTTATAGTACATGTACGATAAATCCCCTTGAAAATGAGGAAAATGTAAAGTGGCTTGAGAGTACGAAAGGGTTTAGGTTAGAGAACTTAGATTCGTATTTACCACAATCTCTCTTAAGTGATACTACAAAGAAAGGCTATTTTCAATTGCTTCCTGGTGTACATCAGGCAGATGGCTTCTTTGTAGCTAGATTAAAAAAGAGAATAAATAGTGTATAGAAAGAATAGGGATTAAAAATGGTAATAACTAATAGGTCTTCGGATCTTGAAGAAAAAATAGATATTAAATCTCTTACGTTAGAAGAGCTAAATCATCAGATGATGGAATTAGGGGAAAAAGCTTTTCGTGTAAAGCAGATATATGAATGGTTACATGTGAAGTTAGTTGACGACTTTGATCAGATGTCCAATCTATCCAAGGACTTAAGAGAAAAGCTGAAAAGTATTTACACCATACGTAGAGTGACAGCAGTGGATCAAAGAACTAGTGCCAATGGGGAAACAACGAAGTATTTATTTGAGCTTTGTGACAACCGCGTCATTGAAAGTGTTTTAATGAAATACAAGCATGGGAACTCTGTGTGTATATCCTCCCAAGTAGGGTGTCGTATGGGATGTAAATTCTGTGCATCTACATTAGGAGGATTAGAGCGTAATCTTACTCCTTCTGAGATGTTAGATCAGATCTACCAAATACAAAAGCTATCTGGAGAACGAGTTTCTAATGTAGTAGTAATGGGTACTGGAGAGCCTTTGGATAACTTTGATAATTTAGTTCGTTTTATTGAAATTTTAACCAATGATCAGGGGTTAAATATTAGCCAACGAAACATTACAGTTTCTACCTGCGGAATTGTAGAAAAAATTAGGGAGTTAGCAGAGCTTAAGCTACAGATCACTCTAGCAATTTCCCTTCATGCACCAAACGATGAGACAAGAAAGGAATTAATGCCTGTTGCAAATAAATACAACATTGCCGATATATTATCTGCATGCCAGTATTATTTTACTATGACGGGTCGACGTATTACCTTTGAATACAGCTTGGTAAAAGGAGTCAATGACAATAAGCAGCAGGCTATAGAGTTAGCGCATCTTTTGAAGGGGTTAAATTGTCATGTCAACTTGATTCCTGTAAACCCTATAAAAGAAAGAAACTACACGCAATCGGATACTTCATTTATTCTAAAATTCAAAAATATACTTGAAAAATATCGCATTAATGTTACTATTAGAAGAGAAATGGGTTCGGATATTGACGCCGCCTGTGGTCAGCTCAGAAAGAGCTATATGGATAAATACTAAAACATAAAGAAAGGAGAGGGCTATGAAATCATTTTCTGTCACAGATATTGGGAGAAAAAGAACAGTAAATCAAGACTATGTGTTTTGTTGTGAACAAGAAATTGGCAGATTACCTAATCTTTTTATTGTAGCAGATGGTATGGGGGGCCACAATGCTGGTGATTACGCTTCAAAATACTCTGTAGAGGTGGTTATTGATTACATCAAGAGTTGTAATGAAACTACTACAATTAGCATATTAGATCATGCAATACAGCATGCGAATAAGCTTATTAGAAAAAAAGCAGAGGAAGATAGTGCTCTTACAGGAATGGGTACTACGTTTGTTGCAGCAACAATATCTGGTTATCGCATGATTGTTGCAAATATAGGAGATTCTAGGCTATATGTGATAGGCGATGAGATAACCCAGATTACTAGAGATCACTCATTAGTTGAAATTATGGTGGAAAATGGAGAAATTAATCCAGAAGAAGCTAGGACTCATCCTAATAAAAATATAGTAACAAGAGCAATTGGTGGGATGGATGATAATGCACTTGTAGATTTTTTTGAGATAGATCTTAACGAGGGGAATATAGTATTATTATGCTCCGATGGTTTATCTAATATGTTAGAAGATAAAGATATTTTTCAGATTGTAAAGCAGTATGAAGCTAACCTTGAGGATGTAGGTGCAGCTTTAGTAGAGAAGGCCAATGAACAGGGTGGCAAGGATAATATTGCGATAATTCTTATGAAGGTATAAAGGAGCGTAGGATGTTATGTTAAAACCAGGTATGTACATTAATGATAGATATGAAATAATTGAAAAAGTGGGTTCTGGGGGAATGGCAGACGTGTATAAAGCTCGTTGCCACAGACTAAATCGTTTTGTAGCTATCAAAGTTTTAAAAGCAGAATATAGTAACGATACTACTTTTGTATTGAAGTTTCGTGCAGAAGCTCAATCAGCAGCAGGGTTATCTCACCCTAATATTGTGAATGTGTATGATGTAGGCGATGATGATGGATTACACTATATCGTAATGGAGCTAGTTGAGGGTATTACTTTAAAGAGCTTTATAGAGAGAAAAGGTAGATTAGAGATTAAAGAAGCAGTTGGAATTGCCATTCAGATTGCTCAAGGATTAGAAGCGGCTCATGACAATCATATTATTCACAGAGATATTAAGCCTCAGAATATTATCATTTCTCGTGAAGGGAAAGTAAAAGTTACTGATTTTGGAATAGCTAAGGCAGCTACCTCTAATACGATTAACTCAAATGCTATGGGTTCTGTGCACTATATTAGTCCAGAACAAGCAAGAGGTGGTTACAGTGATGAGAAAAGTGACATTTATTCCTTAGGTGTTACGTTATATGAAATGTTATGTGGAAGAGTTCCTTTTGCAGGCGAAAATACTGTAGCTGTTGCTTTACTTCATATTCAAGGTGAAGCTATCCCAGTTCGTCAGATTAATCCACAGGTTCCTTACAGCTTAGAGCTTATCGTAGCTAAGTGTATGGAGAAAAAACCAGAGCGTAGATATCTGTCTGCGTCTGAATTAATCGCAGATTTAAAGCGCTCTATGGTGGAGCCAAATGGAAGCTTTGTTAAATTAGTTGCTCCTATTATGGATACTTCTCCTACCATTAATATCTCAGAACAGGAAGTGAATGAGATTAAAAAGGCGGCAGGAGTAAATGCTGCAGGTTATGACTCAAGAAGAAATGTTAGAATTGATAAGGATCCAGTTGTAGATGATCTTGAAGAGGATGATGAGGAGGAAGAAATTAATCCAAAGCTTGACAGGATTATCTTTGCGGGTGGAATAGTGTTAGTTATCATACTTGTGATATTAGTGTTTGTAGTGATAGGTAACATGGTAGGTTTCTTTGGTGGTGGAAATACTAATCCTACACCTACTCCTACTGTATCAAGTACTCCAATTCCTTCAGGTACTCCGTCAGCGACTCCAGTGGCTACGGTTCCATTACCAGATGTAATTGGAAAGAAGCTTGAAGATGCTGAAAAGTTATTAAGCGAAGCCAATATTAAATATACGTATGAAGCAGAAAGCAGTGATGAAGAGCTAGATAACGTCTTACGTGTCGTAGATGCTGAAGGTAAAGAGATTGCCGTAGGTAAAGAGATTCCAGTAGATGCTACGGTTAAGATTTATTATAGTGGTGGACCTGAAGCTGTTAAGGTTCCAGATGTTACTAAGTTAACCTATGAACAGGCGAAGACAAAGCTTGAATCTGAAGGCTTCTCAGTAAGTGTAGATTATGAGACTAGTGAGACCATAGAAGTGGATGCTATTATTAGAACAGAACCAGCTGCAGATTCTGAGGTTCCAGAAGGTAGTAAGATTATTATTTGGAGAAGTTCTGGTATGCCTAAGGTTTTGGTTCCTGATGTGGTAAACAAAACGGCTGCAAAGGCTAAGAGTGCCATTGAAAAAGCAGGCTTAGTGTATAAAGAAGGCGATGCTGTATATAGTAATGATATAAAGAAGGGACTTGTTGTGAGTCAATCTCCAGCTAAAAGTTCTTCTGTTGATAAGGGAACAACAATTACCGTAATTTTAAGTAAAGGGAAAGAGCCAGAAGCTGAGCCAGAATATAAGTCTGATGTAATTTCTATTACTGCCAATGATTTAGGGCTTCTAGGTCCATTTACTGATTCTCATAATATAAAGGTGGAAGTCATTCAAGATGGAAATATTCTCTATAAAGAGGCTACAATTACCTCGGAAAAGGACCTTCCATATGATTTTACTCCATTTACGTCTAAGTCTAACAGTAGTGGTAGCTTAAAAGTGTATTTAGATGGTAATCTAGTTCCTGGAACGAAAGAAATTACATTTAAATAAAACAATAAGGAATAATTTTATGCATGGAAAGATAATAAAAGGAATTGGTGGGTTTTACTACGTTCATATACCTCGATATGGCTTATATGAATGTAGAGCAAAGGGGAATTTTCGTAACCAGAAACTGAAACCTTTAGTTGGTGACAACGTAGAGATCGCTATTTTGGATGAAGATAAAAAGACTGGTAATGTAAGTGCTATCATGCCTAGAACCAATGAGTTAATTCGTCCTGCAGTTGCCAATGTGGACCAGGCTTTAGTTATTTTTGCAGCTGCAAAACCTGCTCCAAACCTGAATCTTTTAGATCGTTTTCTTATTATGATGAAACGCCAGCATATTAATACAATTGTATGTTTTAATAAGATGGACATTGTGAATCAGCAAGAGATAGAGTTGCTTTTAGATACCTACCATAAGTGTGGTTATCAGGTAGTGTTTACTAGTGCTAAACAGGAAGAAGGCATTAATGAGCTAAAGAACCTAATTGAAGGGAAGACTACAGTGCTAGCTGGTCCTTCTGGAGTAGGCAAGTCCTCACTAATCAATCTTCTCTACCCAGAGGCTAATATGGAAACAGGTAATATTAGTGAGAAGATTGAGCGTGGTAAGCATACGACTAGGCATTCTGAACTTTTTTATATTGGACGAGACACTTATTTATTCGATACTCCAGGGTTTAGTTCTCTATATTTAGAGGACATTGAAAAGGAAGAACTATGTGAGTATTTCCAAGAATTTAAGGAGTATGAACCATACTGTAAGTTTCAAGGGTGTGTTCATATTAATGAACCAATTTGTGGGGTAAAGGATTCGTTAGCAGAAGGTAAAATAAGTAAGATTCGCTATGAGAATTATGTAGTGTTATACAATGAATTAAAGGATAAAAAGAAATACAAGTAATAGATTACTATTACTTGTATTTTAATATTGAGTGACAGATGGAGGAATGTGGAAATATGATAAAGTTAGCACCTTCAATTTTGGCTGCAGATTTTGCAGTATTAGGACAAGAAATCAATAACGTGGAGCAGGCTGGCTGTGAGTATCTACATTTAGACGTGATGGATGGAATGTTTGTTCCTAATATCTCCTTTGGGCCTCCTGTGATTCGCTCTATTAGAAGGCTTAGTAAGCTAGTCTTTGATGTACATCTAATGGTGGAAAGGCCTGAACGATATATAGAGGAATTTGTAAAGGCTGGTGCTGACATTATTACTGTCCATGTGGAAGCAGTAGAAGACCTTAACAATGCCATTGCAATGATTAAAGCTCTTGGAGTGAAGGCTTCTGTGTCTATGAGACCGGATACCCCTATAGAGTCTATAAAGGAGTTTCTTCCTCTTCTTGATATGGTTCTTATTATGACAGTAGAGCCTGGATTTGGCGGTCAGATGTTACTTTCTCATACCATAGAGAAGGTAAGAGAGTTAAAAGCTTTATGTGATAAATCAGGATATTCCATGGACATAGAGGTAGATGGTGGCATTTCTATTAATAATGTTAGAGAGCTAATTGATGCTGGGGCTAATGTTATTGTAGCTGGTACCTCAATATTTTCTGGTGATAGAAAAGTGAATATACAGAAATTTAAGGAGGTTTTCGCTGATGCGACTGGGGGAACTGAAGCTAGGTAAGTCTATAGAAATCTATGTAACCAGAGACCGGTATAGACTTCGGTTAATCAGTAAGATTGAGGATGTAGCTCCTGACCATATAGCAGTAACTTTGATTACAGGCAATGGTAGGAGTTTCTATTTTCAAGAGGAGGATGAGGTTGAGTTTATCTATAAGGATGAACAAAGGCTTTGGAGATGGTCCAGATTAACTGGTACAATTGAAATGCTAGATGGTACTTATGTGCATTGTTTGTATGGACCAATTGAAGGAGAAAGCTACAATAGACGAAATGCCTATCGCGTATATATCGGAGAAGAAATTAAGTTTCACTGGATTAAGGAAGGTAAGACGCAGTTATTACAAGACAATAAAGATGATATATCAGCAGTGGAAGATCCTACACTTACAAAAAATGCACTAGGAGTGTTGAAGGATATCAGTGAGACTGGTGCAGGTATTTGTTGTAACGAGAATATAGGAGTTCACGATGCTGTCAGCTTTAAGTTAATTACTCGTGATGGAATCATTGAGTGTGTTGGTGAGGTAGTAAGGATTTCTGAAGAAAGAAATGGATTATACCATAAGCTTATTGGTGTTCGATTTGTTGAGGTTTCTAATGTGATAAATAAATATGTGTTTACTGTACAACGTCTAGAGCTACAAAAACATAGTAAATAAGGAGCCAGTTGGGAATGGAAAGAAAAAAAATAGGTGTAATACTTACTGGCGGGTATATAGAAGTTGAGCTTGTGCAAGATTATTTAATGACCCATGATGTTTTATGGGTCATTGCTGTTGATAAGGGACTTATGGCAGCACATAGCTTATCCCTGCCGGTAGATATGATCGTTGGGGATTTTGACTCTGTTGACACAGAGGTTTTAACCGGTTATAAAAACGGTGCATTTTCGAAGAGTCCGACTATTATAAAACTACAGCCGGAAAAAGATATGACAGACACTCAAGTGGCATTAGAACAGGGAGTTGAGCAGTATGGTAAACAGGAGGAGATTGTAATATTTGGAGCCACTGGAACTAGGATGGACCATGCTCTAGCAAATATTAATCTTTTAATGATACCATTGTGTTATGGAGTAAAAGCTTGTATACTTGACAGAAACAATAAAATATACCTAAAAAGGGAAAGTTTTGGGCTTAATAGGAGTAATTGTTATGGTGACTATGTCTCTTTATTACCTTTTACAGAGGAAGTGATAGGGCTTACTCTCTCTGGATTTAGATATCCTCTAGACAAGTATACTTTAAAGCAAGGAAGCAGTTTGGGAGTAAGTAATGTATTGATAGAGGAGAATGCAAGTATAACATTTGATACAGGTATTCTGATTGTAATAGAATCTAAGGACTGATCATGTGTCCTATACGATAGATAGATGGAAAGGAAGTAATATATGAAATTAGGAATAGTAGGGTTACCAAATGTAGGTAAGAGTACTTTGTTTAACGCATTAACTAAGGCAGGAGCTGAATCTGCCAATTATCCTTTTTGTACAATTGACCCTAATGTGGGAATTGTACCAGTACCAGATGTAAGATTAAAGGTATTAGGAGATTTATATAAGACTCAAAAAATAGTTAATGCAACCATTGAGTTTGTTGATATTGCCGGACTGGTAAAGGGTGCCTCAAAGGGAGAGGGACTTGGCAATCAGTTCTTATCCAATATTCGTGAGGTGGATGCTATCGTCCATGTTGTTCGTTGTTTTGAAGATTCTAATGTTATTCATGTAGATGGATCAGTAAATCCATTACGTGATATTGAAACAATACAGTTAGAATTGATATTCTCTGATATTGAGATTCTAGAAAGACGTATTTCTAGAGTGGCTAAAGGGGCAAAGATGGATAAGTCCTTAGCTAAGGAATTAGAGTTGTTAAATCGTCTAAAAGCACATCTAGAGGATGGAAAGCTTGCTATGAGCTTTGAAACAGAGGATGATGAAGAAGCCGAATTATTTGCAGGATATAATCTACTTACTGCTAAACCAGTGATTTATGCAACCAATGTTAAGGAAGATGATTTGGCAGATGACGGAGCTGATAATGATTTTGTAAAAGAAGTAAGAAAGTATGCTAAAAATGAAGGTAGTGAAGTATTTGTAGTTTGTGCTCAAATCGAACAGGAAATAGCAGAGCTTGACGATGATGAGAAACAGGAGTTTTTAGAGGATTTAGGCATCAAGGAATCTGGTTTGGATAAATTGATTAAGGCAAGCTATAGTCTTTTAGGTCTTATGAGTTTCTTAACAGCAGGTGTGCAAGAGACAAGAGCTTGGACGATTAAAAAAGGAATGAAAGCGCCTCAAGCTGCTGGTAAGATTCATACAGATTTTGAACGAGGATTTATTTGTGCAGAGGTTGTAAACTATGATAATTTGGTATCTTGTGGAAGCCATGCTGCAGCGAAGGAAAAAGGCTTAGTGCGTTTAGAAGGCAAAGAATATGTAATGCAAGATGGAGATGTAGTGCTTTTTAGATTTAATGTATAATTACCTATTTATGCGTCAGAACACCATATAGGTGGAAAGGAGCACAATGTTTTTGGATGTAAGTATACGGTTTCCTAACCTGGGAATTGAACTAGATAATATAGGAAAAGCTGTTAATATATTTGGGTTTGATATTGCCTATTATGGGATTATTATATCCTTTGGTATGTTAATAGGTTATTTGGTTGCTAGATGGCAGGCGAAAAGGACTGGGCAAGATCCGGAATTATATCTGGATTTCGCTTTAATTGCTATTGTTCTGTCATTGTTAGGAGCGAGACTGTATTATGTTATCTTTAGGTGGTCCTACTATGTAGAACATCCACTGCAGATTCTTAACATAAGGAACGGTGGATTAGCTATTTACGGTGGTGTGATAACTGCTTTTTTCTGTGCCATTGTCTATGCTAGGATAAAGAAGATATCTTTCTGGCTTCTTGCAGATACTGGTATCCTAGGTTTAATTACTGGACAAATTATTGGTCGATGGGGCAATTTTTTTAATAGAGAGGCCTTTGGAGATTATTCAGAAGGACTATTTGCTATGCAAATAAAAAAGAGTGAAGTACCGGCAGATAGTATTACAAATCAAATGCTTGATAATGTTAAAACGATCAATGGTATTGACTATATTCAGGTTCATCCTACATTTTTGTATGAATCCCTATGGAATCTAGGGCTACTGATTATTATGATTCTCTATTCAAAGCATAAAAAAGTGGATGGTGAATTAGTTGCACTTTATTTATTTGGCTACGGTTTAGGAAGGTTCTGGATAGAAGGGCTTAGAACTGATCAATTACTTATTTGGGGCACTAATATAGCAATATCACAGCTTGTAAGTGTGGGGGCAATGATGTTAGGTGTGGCAATTATTGCATATCGAAGACATAGTGAGAAACAAAAACAACTTAAAATGTAAAAATGGGACTAAAGTACTACTATGATATAAAAAGTTTTTATTACTATATATTGTATAATTTTTGAAATGTTTAAATAATATCACTAGATGTAGAAAAGGCTGATTCCTTAAAGGGAATTTGCCTTTTTTTATTGCCAAATATGCTTGAATAATTCCCAAAAATATATTAAAATAACCGTATAAGTGGAGCGAAGTGGTGGAAAGTGGTGGAACAGACCAGCAAAGTGGTGACATGTGAATTAGTTTCAACCCTTTCTCTTGATAAAGCAGGTGAATGCTATGTTCATGGGGGAATACAATCATACAATTGATTCTAAAAGTAGAATTATTGTACCAGCCAAATTTAGAGATGCATTAGGAGAAGAATTTGTGGTTACTCTAGGTTTAGATGGCTGTTTATTTGTGTACCCAAAAGAGGAATGGACAAGTTTTGTATCACAGCTAAAAGAACTTCCTGGAAGTAAAGAAGCCAGACAGTTGCAACGATACTTCATGGCGGGAGCCGCTTCTTTAGAGATAGACAAGCAGGGCAGAATATTAATACCATCCAAACTGAGGGAACATGCAGCGTTAGAGAAAGATGTAGTTTTTGTTGGAGTACTTAATAAGGTGGAAATCTGGTCTAAGGAACGTTGGGTAGACAACAATGATTACAGCGACATGGATGAAGTGGCAGAACATATGTCAGAGTTTGGTTTAAGCTTTTAGGAGGAAATTCAATGGAATTTAAACACTATTCAGTATTACTTGAGGAAACAATTGAGAATCTGAATATTAAAGAATATGGAATATATGTGGATGGTACCTTAGGTGGAGCGGGACATGCTAGTCAGGTATGTAGGCATCTTAAAACACCAGGTAGGTTTATTGGAATAGATCAGGATGCAGATGCAATAAAAGCAAGTAGCGAAAGACTTGCCCCTTATAAAGATATTGTAACTATTGTCAGAAGTAATTATTGCAATATGAAGCAGGTGCTGAATGAATTAGGAATTGAGAAAGTGGATGGAATTGTCCTAGATTTAGGGGTTTCTTCCTACCAGTTAGATACCGTGGAAAGGGGATTTTCTTATCGGGAAGATGCTCCACTTGACATGAGAATGGATGATCGTAGTGAGTTAACAGCGAAAGATATTGTAAATGGTTATAGTGAAATGGAATTGTACCACATTATTAGGGATTATGGGGAAGATAAATTTGCAAAGAATATTGCAAAACACATTGTAAGAATGCGAAATGAATCCCCTATAGAAACAACATTTCAACTGACAGAAGCAATAAAGGCTGCCATACCTGCAAAGATTAGAATGAATACAGGTCATCCTGCAAAGAAGACCTTTCAAGCAATTCGTATTGAATGTAATAAAGAACTAGAGGTTCTTAAGAATACACTGAACGAAATGGTAGAAATGTTAAATCCAGGTGGGAGAATCTGTGTGATTACCTTTCACTCATTAGAGGATCGAATTGTAAAGAATATATTTCGTCAAAGTGAAAATCCTTGTACCTGCCCACCTAATTTCCCAGTATGTATTTGTGGAAAGAAATCTTTGGGTAAGGTTATTACAAGAAAGCCAATTTTACCGACTGAAGAAGAATTAGAGGATAACTCCCGTTCAAAAAGTGCTAAGCTAAGGGTTTTTGAACGAATCTAGAAATAAAAAAAGGGTGATTTGATGAGTACTGTACGTAATTATTATGAACGCTATCAGGAAGACGGTAATACAGTAAGAAAACTGCGTCCTGTAGAGCAACCAGAGTATGACAGAAGAAGACAACAACAGCGTGAAGAATATGAAAGAAAACAGCGAAGAGAGAGACTAGAGCAGAGTAGACGTCTGGAGAGAGCTAGAGGTATCGATTTACTCACCCTATTATTTTTTGCAATTGCTTTAATTTTTACTGTATACATGACAATTAGTTATTTAAATGCTCAATCTTCTGTCCGCAGTTTAGAAAATAGTCTTACTTCTATTAAAAAAGAAGTTATGACTCTTCAAGATGAGAATGCTGCTATAGCTGATAATGTTCCAACTATGTCTATTACGGAAATCTATAAAGTTGCTTCTGAGAAGCTTGGAATGGTATTGGCAAAAGATAATCAGATTATTACTTATGAAAGTAAAAAACCTGATTATGTAAAACAATACTCTGATGTGCCTAATGGCGATAACTCAGAAATACTAAGTGAGATTTTCAACAAATAGGGGGCTTTTATGACAAGAAGACGTACAAAGGAACAAAAAATAAAAAAGTTTACCTCCAAAATGCAAGCAAGTCTTTTGCTTGTATTTTGTGCTATTATTCTAATTTTTATTCTATTGATTGGTCGTCTGTTCTATATCAACAAAACAGATGGGGATCGATATGCAAAAAAGGTTCTTTCTCAACAAACCTATAACCATACGGTAATTCCATATAAAAGAGGATCTATAGTGGACCGAAATGGTACTGTGTTGGCTAGGAGCGTTAAGGTTTATAACCTAATCTTAGATCCAAAGATTATGCTCACAACAGCTAAGGATAAAAGTGGTAAGGAAATCACTCCTTATGTAGATCCTACTATTGACGTTCTTGTAGAGGTCTTTGGATTGGATGAAGCAGATATTCGCTCTGTTTTAGAGGAGAAAAGTACTTCAAGTTATGTTGTATATAAGAAACAAATTTCTTATGAAGACAAGCAAAAATACGAGGAGGTCGTTGCTAGCAAGGAGAAGGAATCAGTTAGAGACTATATTAAAGGAGTTTGGTTTGAGGATGATTATCTCAGGACCTATCCGCTTAACAATCTAGCTAGTAAGGTGATTGGTTTTACCTTCTCTGGTAATGAAGGAAACAATGGGATAGAAGGATATTATAATGAAGAGCTAAATGGTGTTAATGGAAGCCAATATGGATATTTTGATGCGGAAGCGAAAGTTGAGGATGTGATAAATCCCCCTACTAATGGATATAACCTAGTATCTACATTAGATGTTAATATACAAACCATTGTGGAACAGAAGATTAAAGAATTCAGTGAAAAAATACCTAATAAAAATACCTCAGTAATAGTGATGAACCCAAACAATGGTGAGATATATGCCATGGCTGAGTCAGAAAGCTATGATCTAAATAATCCTAGAGATTTAAGTGCGTATTATACTGAAAAAGAGATTGCCGACATGAGTAAAGAGGAATACAAGGATGCATTAAATGCTTTATGGCGTAACTCTGTTGTCAGTGATACCTTTGAACCGGGTTCTGTTATTAAACCTTTAGTGGTTGCGGCTGCCTTAGATGAAGGCAAGATTACCTCCAATACTTCCTTCGTCTGTGATGGTGTAGAAGTGATAGGTGGTCACAATATCGGGTGTTCAAGAAGAACTGGCCATGGGAATATTAGTTTAGAGGATTTATTAGCATTTTCTTGTAATGATGGAATTATGAATGTGGCAAATAGATTAGGTAGGTCATTATTTTGTTATTATCAGGATGATTTTGGCTTAAGTACAAGAAGTGGTATTGATTTGCCTGGAGAAGCTTATGGGCTTGTATATAATGAAGAAGGTATGAATGATACAGAACTAGCGACAAGTAGTTTTGGTCAAAGTATGTCAGTTTCCATGGTACAGGTGGCTGCTGCTTTTTCTGCTAGTATCAATGGAGGGTATTATTATACACCTCACGTAGTAAAACAAATTACTACAGAAAGTGGTGCTGTAGTTAGCAATGTTAAGGAGGAGTATCAAAGACAGGTAATTTCAGAAGAAACTAGTGAATTGATTCGTGAATACCTTCATGCTACAGTGGAAAGTGGTACTGGACAAAAGGCTAAGATAGAAGGCTTTGATATTGGTGGAAAGACAGGTACAGCTGAGAAAACTCCAAGAACCGAGGATAAGTATGTGGTGTCTTTCATAGGATATGCTCCAGTGGAAAATCCTGAGGTAGTAGTTTATGTTGTAATAGATGAACCAGAAGGAGAAGAGTATTACGATTCTAGTTCCATAGCCTGTGAGTTATCAAAAAACATTATGACAGAGATATTTCCGTTTTTAGGAATCTTTTCTAATGTGGAATCTACAGATAATCCGTCCGACGCTGTTGCATCACCAAGTCCATCCCCAAGCACTGAAGAAGGCACAGCGGTAACTCCAGAAGATGGTGGTGTGGCAACTCCAGAAGACGGTGGGGAGGTAACTCCAGAAGAAGGTGGGGCGGTAACTCCAGAAGAAGGGACGACTCCTACACCAGAAGATAACGGGGGAGTATACGATGATTCTTTAGATAATCATAATGTATTAGAATTTGAGAATGCTACACAACCAGTAGAACCACCTGAAAACCAATAGAAAATTTGAAATTTACTCATATCCTTATTCCTTTTGTAATAAAATAAAAGAAGTGAAAGGAATAAGGATGATGTAGATGGATCAATATCGTACATATAACCGTCGTGGTGCTTTGTTTATCATGATAATTATTGTCGTAGCAATTATGGGTCTTATTTCAAGACTAGCCTATTTGATGATTGCAAAATCTGAATATTATAGTGTAAAAGCAGAAGAACTACACGAGCGTGAACGGCCTATCAAGGCAGAACGCGGTGTTATCTATGATACCAATGGTATTATCCTTGCAAGTAATAAGCCGGTATGTACCATATCCGTCATACATAGTCAAATTACGGATCCAGAAAGAGTCATTACTGTTTTATGTAAGGAACTTGGTTTGTCAGAGGATAAGGTTAAAAAAAGAGTAGAAAAGGTAAGTAGTATTGAGAGGATTAAGTCTAATGTAACAAAGGAAATAGCAGATAAAATTAGAGAATATGATCTAGACGGCGTTATGGTAGATGAGGACTATAAAAGATATTACCCTTTAGGTTCTCTAGCTTCTAAAGTTCTCGGTTTTACAGGTAGTGATAACCAGGGAATCATTGGGCTCGAGGTAAAATATAATTCCTATTTACAAGGGGTAGATGGTAAGATTCTTACGTTAACGACTGCCAAAGGTGTTGAGATAGAGAATGCTGCAGAAGATAGACAAGAGCCGATCGCAGGTAAAGATCTACATCTTAGTCTAGATGTTAATATTCAGACCTATGCTGAGCAGCTAGCTAAAAAAGTATGTGAAGCTAAAAGTGCAAATAATGTTAAGGTTATTGTCATGAATCCAAGCAATGGAGAATTAATGGCTATGGTTAATTATCCAGAGTTTGATTTAAATGATCCTTATACACTTAATTATGATGTAGAAAATAGTGAGAGCCTTACCGACCAACAAAAGACCAATTTGTTAAATGAGATGTGGCGTAATGGTTGTATTAGTGATACCTATGAACCAGGTAGTGCATTTAAAATAGTAACAGCCACTGCAGCTTTAGAAGAAAATGTAGTAAAGTTAACCGATAACTTTTACTGTCCAGGTTATAAAAAGATTGAAGACCGTACTATAAGATGCCACAAAGTAGGTGGCCACGGCTCTCAAAACTTTGTGGAAGGAATTAAGAATTCCTGTAACCCAGTCTTTATGACTTTGGGTGAACGCCTTGGAGTCAAAAATATGTATAAGTATTTTACAAAATTGGGCTTGTTTGAAAAGACAGGTGTCGATCTTCCTGGGGAAGCAAGTTCTATTATGCACAAGATAGAAAATGTAAAGCCTGTCGAACTAGCTACAATGTCCTTTGGTCAAGGCTTTCAGATTACCCCTTTACAGCTCTGTGCTTCTGTAAGTGCAGTGGTAAATGGAGGGACTATGGTTACGCCTCATTTTGGTGTTTCTGTCACTACTGAGGATGGTCAGGTGTTTGAAGATTTATCCTATAAGACAACAAAAAATGTGGTATCAAAAGAGACTTCAGAAACCATGAAAAGTCTATTAGAAGCAGTTGTCTCAAGTGGAACGGGTAAGAGAGCATATTTACCTGGTTTTCGTATTGGTGGTAAGACAGCAACCTCAGAAAAGCTACCACGAGGGAATGGCAAATATATCTCTAGCTTTATTGGATTTGCTCCGGCAGAGAATCCGAAAGTTCTAGCCATTGTATTAATAGATGAACCTCAGGGAATCTATTATGGTGGAACTATTGCTGCTCCAGTGATTGGAGAACTGTTTGATAACATTCTTCCTTATTTAGGCATTGAGCCTAAATACACAGAGGAAGAAGTTAAGCAAAATAATTTTAGTACGATTACTATCCCTAATTTTATCGGTTTAACAGTTGAAGAGGTAAAAAAACTAGCTAAGTCAATTGGATTAACATCAATATACTATTCTACAGAAGGGGATGTGGTAACGGAACAATTTCCTTTAGAAGGTGAGGTTGTGGACAAAAATAGCGACTTGATTCTGTATTTAGAATAGTCTATAATTAAATAATTGATTATTCAAGAATCGAAAAGGATTTATGAGGTGAAGATGTGAGCTCCTATATTGCCATTCCTGTGATTATAGCATTCGCTATATGCGTTTGCCTCTGCCCAATCTTTATTCCGTTTTTAAGAAGGCTTAAATTTGGGCAATACATTCGAGAGGAAGGTCCAGAAAGTCACCAGAAGAAATCAGGAACCCCAACTATGGGAGGCCTTATTATACTAATCAGTGTTGTTATTACATCGTTATTGTTTATAAAAGACTATCCTAGTATGATTCCTATTTTGTTTACTACAATAGGGTTTGGTTTGATTGGTTTTTTAGATGACTATATTAAGGTTGTTATGAAACGTAATCTGGGACTCAAAGCATGGCAGAAGATGCTAGGACAGCTAATAGTAACCGGTGTCTTTGTATTTTATGTGCAGAATTTTTCTTCTGTAGGAACGGGCCTTGTGATTCCTTTTAGCGATAAGGTATTAGATATTAGTTATCTTTATATTCCTTTTGTATTTATAGTTATGCTTGGTACTGTTAATGGAGTTAATTTTACAGATGGGTTAGACGGTTTGGCATCCGGAGTAACAATTTTAGTAGCCACATTTTTTACTATGGTTGCGGTTGCAGCTGAAGCTGGAATTTCCCCAATTACATGTGCTGTTGCAGGAAGTCTGTTGGGCTTTTTGGTTTACAACGTATATCCTGCCAAGGTGTTTATGGGGGATACGGGTTCTTTAGCTTTAGGAGGGTTTGTGGCATCTACAGCCCTCGTATTGCGTATTCCGATTTTTATTGCAATTGTAGGAATTGTCTATTTGGTTGAAGTAATCAGTGTAATGCTACAAGTGTTGTACTTTAAACTAACAGGTGGGAAAAGGTTGTTTAAGATGGCACCTATTCATCATCATTTTGAACTTTGTGGGTGGTCAGAAACTCGTGTAGTTGCAGTTTTTTCTATAGTAACTACCTTAATGTGTCTAGTGGGTTTTATGGCATTACAGAGATAAGAAGAAAATAATTAGGATAGAATGTTATGTTCTTGGGAGGACTATATGGAACTAAGAAATAAAAAAGTACTCATCGTAGGAACTGGTATTAGTGGTGTAGCAGCTACTAATCTTATCTGTTCAAACAATGGGAAGGTGACTCTCTTAGACAGCAATACAAAGCTTGACAAGGAAGAAATTAGAAAGCAGATTTCTGCTGAATATAATGTAAATATTGTGATTGGTGAGCTATCAGAGGAGGAACTAGGGCAATTTGATTATGTTGTATTAAGTCCTGGTGTTCCTACTGATTTACCTTTTCTTAATGAAATCAGAAGCCAGGGGATACCTATTCTTGGAGAGATAGAACTAGCTTATGCTTTTGAGCAAGGAAGAATAGTGGGGATTACTGGTACCAACGGGAAGACCACTACCACAGCTTTAACAGGAGTGATTATGAAGACGTATTTTACGTCTGTTCAGGTAGTAGGAAATATCGGTCTCCCATACACTAGTATGGTTACGGAGAATTCCAAAGATAGTGTTACTGTGGCAGAGCTAAGCAGTTTTCAGTTAGAGACCATATCTTTGTTTCATCCAAAAGTGAGTGCTATATTAAATATATCTCCAGATCATCTCAATAGACACCATACTATGGAGAACTATATTGCAGCCAAATGTAATATCACTAAGAATCAGACAAAAGAGGACACCTGTGTTCTTAACTATGATGATGAGGTGTTACGTAATTTTGGAGAGCAGTTAAATTGCAAGGTGATTTATTTTAGTAGTAGTAAGGAGCTAATAAGTGGAATCTACTTAAAAGATAACTCCATTTACTATGCAGAAAAAGAGACAGTAAGAAAGATTTGTGATATTAGTGAACTTCTTCTTTTGGGTACTCACAATTATGAAAATGTAATGGCAGCGGTAGCAATGGCAATTGCTATGGAGGTTCCATTTGACTGTATTCATAAAGCAATAACCACCTTTCATGCAGTAGAACATAGAATTGAGTATGTTACAGAAGTAGGTGGTGTAAAGTATTATAACGATTCTAAGGGAACTAATCCAGACGCGGCCATTAAGGGAATAAAGGCGATGACTGCTCCCACATGGCTTATCGGCGGTGGCTACGATAAAGATTCTAAGTTTGATGAGTGGATTCAGGCGTTTGATGGTAAGGTGAAATCCTTAATATTACTAGGACAGACAAGGGATAAGATTGCAAAAACTGCAAAGAAAAATGGTTTTACTGATATCCTTATGGTTGATTCCCTAGAAGAAGCTGTGGACACTTGTTATCGTCTCGCTAAGCCTGGGGAATGTGTGTTGTTGTCTCCTGCATGTGCGAGCTGGGGTATGTTTAAGAATTATGAACAGCGTGGAGATATGTTTAAGGAATTGGTGCGAAATCTTGCCAAGTAATTATAGGCGCCTAGCGCAAAACTCATATTTAAAAAGAGTGTATAGTAACAATAAGCTGGGAGTGGAACAATGACAAGAAATGAAAGAGAAAAAGGGAAAAAGAAAAAATTTCATAGCTACTACGATTACAGCTTATTATTTTTGACGTTATTCATTGTAGGATTTGGACTTGTAATGATTTATAGTACCAGTTCCTATACTGCAGAGATTAAAATTGGAGATCCAACTTATTTTTTGAAGAAACAAGCGTTTTCTGTTGCTTTAGGAATTGTGGCAATGATATTTCTATCGAATATAGATTATCATAGGTTAATAAAACCACTTCCTGTTATACGATTTAAACCTGTGACCTTGCTTTATATCTTGTGTATATTTTTACAGGTGTTAGTTCTCTTTGTAGGTGAAGAGATCAATGGTGCTAAGAGATGGATTTACTTTCCGGTGATAGGCTCTTTTCAACCGTCGGAGCTTTCGAAGGTAGCTACCATACTGTATGTAGCTTACGTAGTACAGCTGTCTCCAAAGCGGTTAAACAAATTTTTTGGGTTTTTAAGAGTACTTATCCTTCTGTCTCCATTAATTGGTTTTATTGTAATTGAAAACCTTAGTACGGCTATTGTAGTTACAGGGATTCTCGTAGCCATTTGTTTTGTTGCCAGCCGAAAGAAGATTTATTATGCGGTTGTAGCCTTAGCTGGAGCTGCGGGTGTTGCTGCATTTATTTCCTTTGTTTCCTTCCGTGCGGAGCGATTCCGTGTTTGGTTAAACGTGGAGACGGAAGAAAAAGGATATCAGATTTTACAAGGCCTATATGCCATAGCTTCTGGTGGACTCTTTGGCGTTGGTTTGGGAAAAAGTATGCAAAAATTAGGCTTTATCCCGGAGTCTCACAATGATATGATTTTTTCAATTATCTGTGAGGAGCTAGGTTTGTTTGGTGCAACTATGGTAATTTTAGTATTTGTGTTAATTATCTGGAGACTATTTATTATCTCCATAAGCTCACCTGATTTATTTGGTGGACTTATCTGTGTTGGAGTTTTAGCTCATATTGCAATACAGGTAATTATTAATATTGCAGTTGTAACGAATAGTATACCATCTACAGGGATTCCTTTGCCATTTATCAGCTATGGTGGTACTTCTGTGGCAATCCTCTTAGCAGAGATGGGAATTGCTTTGAGTGTTTCTAATCAGATTAAGTACGAAAGGCAATAACGACCTGAATTCACACATATTTTCACCTGACATATAATATACTATATTTTTGTCGTTGTCAGAGGTGTGCCAAGTGGCTTTGATTCAGGTAGTTGGTGGGAGGCATCTCTTTGGTGAACTTGATATTCAAGGGTCTAAAAATGCCGTCTTACCTATTCTGGCAGCATCAATCCTGCATAAGGGCATAACAAAAATAAAGCACTGTCCTAAAATAACAGATGTATACTCCATGATTAAGTTGATGGAAAGCATAGGATGTATTATAACCTGGGAACAGGAGAGCTTGGTAATTAATGCAACAGAGGTTAATTACAATGTAGTAGATAAAAAATACGTCGGTTCTATGAGATCGTCTATTATTTTACTGGGAGCTTTATTGGGTAGGAACCATTCTGTTACAATATCCTATCCAGGTGGTTGTGCCATCGGTGCAAGACCGATTGATCTGCATATAAACGCAATTCGTAAAATGAATGTGGATGTTATCCAAAACGAAGAATTTGTCTTTTGTAGTACTGCTCAGATAAAGGGTGCTCACATTAAATTTGAGAAAACTAGTGTAGGAGCCACGGAAAATGTACTCCTGACTGCGGTATTAGCGGATGGTATTACGACTATAGAGAATGCTGCAATAGAACCAGAAATTACAGAGTTATGTCATTTTCTTATGAAAATGGGGGTAAGCATAACCGGGGTAGGAACTACCGAGCTTACTATAGTAGGTGCTAAGGAGCTAAGAGATGTAGAGTACTCACTTGTGGCAGATAGGATTGTCATGTCTACTTATATGGCAGCTGTAGCTGGAACTGGTGGGGATATTACTCTTAAAGGGAACTGCTCTTATGACAGCTTAGCTGTAGTGGAAGTCCTTAGGAAAATGGGATGTCGTATAGGTGTTGGAAAAGATTATATCAACATATGTGCCTATGGGAGGCCGAAAGCAGTACCGGTTATAGAGACACTACCTTTTCCAAAGTTTCCAACAGATATGCAATCACAGATACTCTCTGTTTTGTCTATAGCAAATGGAAATAGTGTAATCATAGAAAATATATTCGAATCTAGGTTTAAAACAGTCAGTGAACTGATAAAAATGGGTGCTGATATACGAGTATATGATAAGGTAGCAGTAGTTTGCGGAGTGGATTCTTTATATGGAAGTGAGCTTCGAGCGTATGATTTGCGTGGAGGAGCCGGTTTAGTAGTTGCAGCCCTAATGGCAAACGGAGTCAGCCTGATACGAGGCGTTGATTATATAGAACGTGGATATGAAAATATCTGCAGTGATTTAAAGAAGTTGGGAGCTGACATTGGAAAGGTTAGTGAGGAATCCTTGTTAACTACTTTCTAATGTATCATATAGAATATAGAAAATAGCAGAAATATAGGAGGGAACATGGGCGATAAAATACAAATGAGATTTCGAAAAAAGACATCTCCTGTGAAGAAATTCCTGATTATAATTGGACTATTAGGTGTTTTTGTGACTATCTTCTGCTTTAAGTTCCGGCTGAAGAACATAGAGGTTAGTGAAAGCGATTACTATACTAAAGAACAAATTACAAGTTATGTAAAATCTAGTTTATTGGATAATAACACACTTTTCTTATATCTAAAGCTTCGATTTGGAGATGAAATAGAGATCCCTTTTGTGGAGAAAATAGAAAGCTTTTATGTGGATAGTAGTACCTTAAAACTAGTGGTACACTATAAGAAGATAGTTGGCTCAGTTAAGTACATGAATGAGAATATCTATTTTGATAGAGAGGGGCAGGTATTAGAAATTAGTGAGGAAGCGATAGAAAACATACCAGTATTTACAGGTATTAATTTTAAGCGAATGAATCTTTATGAACCATTAGGTGTGGATGACAAAAGTATATTTTCGAGGATAGTAAATATTTCGCAGCTATTAACTCGTTATGAAATAACAGTTGATAAAGTCAATTTTGATCTTAATCAGAATGTGACTCTATATACAAAAGATATAAAAATTTTGCTTGGGAATAGGACATCCTATGAGGAACCTATTGCTGAACTCACTGGTATGTTACCAAAACTTGTGAATTTAAAAGGAGAACTTGATTTATCAGAGTATACAAAAGGACAGAATAATATTCCATTTAAAAAGTCTGACTAGTTGTATAATTTGAGATGATTTTATACCTTTCTAAAAAAAGCTTGTATAATCCAAATTTTCTTTAAGAAAGGGTTGATTATTTTATAGAAAAACTATATTATATGTATATATAAGGTATAGTTGTAAAAAAAAATCATATATCTTGTGTTTTTATCCTTGGACGAGTTTAAGAGTTGTATAGCATAAATTTATGGGGAAATAAAAATAGGG
>JAEZQN010000370.1 GCA_023441145.1 Bacillota bacterium | reverse complement strand
GATGTAGATAGTGCTGGTTCAGGTATTATCATAAGTCAAGCGGATGGCAATCTACTAATAGTAACCAATAATCACGTTGTAGCAAATGCAAAATCAGTTTCAGTAACTTTTGGGGATCAAGAAGAGGTAGAGGCTTCTGTTAAAGGGACCGATTCCAGTAATGACTTAGCAGTTATCACTGTAGATATTAGTAAATTAAAAGAGTCTACCAAAAAGGCTATCAAAATTGCAAGCTTAGGTAACTCTGATGAACTCAAGGTTGGAGAAATGGTAGTAGCAATTGGGAACGCTCTAGGGTATGGACAATCCGTAACCGTAGGTTACTTAAGTGCCAAGGACCGTGAAGTGCAGACAGATGATTACACAATGAATCTTCTTCAAACAGATGCAGCAATTAATCCAGGAAATAGTGGTGGAGCGTTATTAAATGCTTCTGGTCAGGTAATTGGCATTAACTCTGTAAAATATGCTTCCACAGAGGTTGAGGGAATTGGTTATGCCATACCAATCACTTATGCTGTACCAGTTATAAATAACTTGATTAATAACTCTGATATTCCAGATGATGAAAAGGGTTATTTAGGTGTAAGATTTAGTGAGATAGATTCTACCTATCTTGAGCGTTATAATATGCCAGCAGGTATTTACATTAATGAGGTGGTTTCTCAAAGCCCTGCTAGTAAAGGTGGACTGCGATTAGGTGATATTCTAACAAAAATCGATGGCAGAAATATCGCTTCCCCAACTGCTTTTCAAGAATACCTATCAATGAAGCGTGGTGGTACGGAAGTAACTATCACCTATCAAAGAGTAGGAAATAATGGATATGAAGAGCATGAGGCTAAGATTACTTTAGGAAAACGTGGAGATTATGTGAGCTCAACAGATAATTCCTCCAAAGATAATTCAAACAAAACTCCATCTACTCCAAAGAATAATAGACAATAGCAAATAATTAATTACACAATAAGTAATATAATAATTCCCCAAGGAATATAGGTAGTAAATGCCGAGTTTTCCTTGGGGAGTTTTCTGCTATTAGAAAAATAGTAGGAATTATGCATCACCTACTTTACAAATATTGATTTGTGTATAAAATGAATGAATAAGAAGACTAATATGGTGTATTTGGGTAACCTATGATTATAATGGATAAGAAAGAAGGAGTTACTATGAAACAACATTATTTTACAGTGAAGTCTCATATGGATGGCTTACCATTAAGTGTACTTTTGATTGAACCTGATATTGCTCCGAAAGCCATCGTACAGATTTTACATGGAATGTGTGAGAATAAAGAAAGATATGAGCATTTTATGAGGTATCTGGCGAAGCAAGGATTTGTCAGCGTCATTCATGACCATAGAGGTCATGGGGGAAGTGTATATAGTAAAGATGACTTAGGGTATCTATATGCCAATGGGGCTAAGTATCTTGTAGAGGATTGCAATCAAATCAGTCGATTGGCACGTAAGAGATATAAAGAGTTACCTATATATCTTTTAGGACACAGTATGGGAAGTCTTGTGGCTAGAGCATATATCAAACGTTATGATAGGGTAATAGATGGCCTTATTTTAACTGGCTCTCCAAGCTATAACCCTGCCTGTAAGTTTGTGTATCCACTTACTAAGATAGCAGGCAAGATATTGGGGGATAGGACAGAGGGGCACTTTGTCCAAAAGCTAGTTCTTGGCGCTTATAATAGTAAATTAGATAAACCAGCCTCCGAGAATTCATGGATATGCACTGATGAGGACGTTGTAAAGAACTATGATAAGAATGACCTATGTGGATTTGTTTTTACGCTAAATGGATTCGAACACCTTTTTAAGCTAATGCTTACCGTATATGATAAGCATCACTGGCATATGAATAATAAACGGCTACCAATCTGGTTTGCTTCAGGTATTGAGGATCCTTGCATGACTAGTCAGAAGGACTTTATAAAGGCTGTTAATTTTATGAAGGATGTGGGCTATAAGAATGTAAAATATACAATATACAAGGGAATGCGTCATGAGATACTAAATGAAAAGGATAAGAAGAAAGTGTATCATGATATAGTGACAAAGCTTGAAATTTGGTTGAATCAGGGCAATTATGGTGCTGTAAGGAGAAGATGAAAAATAGATCAAAGATAAGAAATAAATAACAGCTTGGGAATTTGACATAATATGAAACGATTATTTAATACTGTAATTATTGCTATGTTTTTTGGGGCAATTGGAACTATTGGAAATAGATATAATAATATCACCTACCAACAATATGGGCTATTGCTTGGAGTATTGTTTGGCTTGGTACTTTTTTCTGGACTGTGGAGAAGGCGGCGACTTCTCTATAGTCCTTTTAAAAAAATTGACAAAATGAGTGGAGAACGGTTTGAAGAGTATCTTATGGTACAATTTAAGCGAAAGGGTTATCGGGTGAGACTGACTCCTACCTCTGGGGACTTTGGAGCAGACTTAATTATGAAACGTCGTCGTAAACAGTATGTGGTACAAGCCAAACGCTATTCCGGAGCTGTAGGGATTAAGGCGGTTCAGGAGGTGATTGGTGCCATGCAGTACTACGAGATTGAGAATGGAATGGTAGTGACCAACAGCTACTATACGAAGGCTGCTAGACAACTAGCAGAGGCTAGTGGAGTAACATTATGGGACCGTTCAGATATCAAAGAAGAATTCAACATTATAAGGTAGGTATTTCACAATAAATTCACTTTATCATATACTAATTATAGTATAGATTAAGGAGGATATAAATGAGGAAAAAGCTTATGGCAATTGGCCTGATTATGGCCATGATGCTTTTCTCTTTAGCTTCTTGTGATAAGGACAACGGTCTTACAAAAGTCAATTTAAATGAGGTGGCTCATTCTATTTTCTATGCACCTATGTATGTTGCAATAGAAAAAGGGTATTTCAAAGAAGAAGGACTAGATGTATCCTTGGTAAATGGATTAGGGGCAGATAAGACAATGACAGCAGTGTTGTCAGGAGATGCTGATATTGGCTTTATGGGCTCCGAAGCTTCCATTTATGTTTATAATCAAGGAAAAGAGGACTATATTGTTAACTTTGCTCAACTGACTCAACGAGCAGGAAACTTTCTAGTGGGCAGAGAAAAAGTGGATGATTTTGATTGGAACATGATAAAAGGGAAAACCATCATTGGTGGTAGAGAAGGTGGTATGCCTTTATTAATGTAAATTTGCAGTCTATGCTGATTATTTATATCACATCTTTACTGCCAGATAAAGGACAACTGCATCCTGAAAATTACGGGGATTAAAACCACATTTGTGATATATATGATTTAATTTATATTGCAGTGTGTTTTTATGAAGAAACAAGCGATTGCACGTTCTCACTAGGGACATGTTTTCTTCAAAATACACTTTAATCAGTGTTATATCCTCTTCTGAAAGAGTAGAGATTGTTTTAAGGCAAAATTCATCCCTGCTGTTTTTATCAATAGATGAAATTACAATTTCCAATGTTAATTCATCAAATAATGCATAACTTTTAGCTCCTGAAGCAATACTTTTCCATGCAGTTAGGGCAGACTTGTAGGAATTTACCAATTGATAAACAGAACAACTTTTGCCAATAGCAATCTTAAGGATTTCCTGATAGTCTGATGCCACCTTTTCGAAAATATATTTTGTTCTTTCAAAACATTCATCGTCTATTACTGCTAGATATTCATTTGGATAGTCAAAGGTATATAGTTTTAATGGGACTATTTCAAACATCTGCTTAATTTTCTGCTCTATCATGGGTAGGTTAACAGGATTATACCTAGAATCCACCCGTATCAAAATAAGACGTTTTTGTTTTTCTAGATTGATATCAAAGTCTCTCAGACAATCTTCTAGATAGCCCCTACTTATTTCCTGATGTCCAATAAGAGAGTGAATTATGAAATGTTTTTTCGCATCTTGATTAAGACTGAAAGCATTGAGTTCTTTTTCTCTAATCATCAGTCGTGTAATGCGCTCAGCTAAATGAGCGTATTTTTTTACGTCTTCTGGATCACCAGTAATCCCGATTACAGCCAATATTTTATCATTATGATAAATTGGAAGATTAATTCCTCTAAATGTACCTGTATAACTATTATCACTAACTACTTCAATGGCCTTTCCACTATAAAATGCCTTATAACCAATCTCATGGAAAGTACCTATTCTTTCTGAGTCTGTGCTTGCAAAAATTATTCCAGATTGATTAATAAAATTGATATTTTGTCCGCATACGTCCTTCACTGTGTCAACAATCTGTTGTGCCAGTACCTGATCTACATTGGTAATCATTTCCTAACTCCTACATATATTTAGCTTTTTGCCCTCTATTTTATCCAAAATTGTTACACATAACAATATTTATATAATAATTTTTTGTTTTATGTTATGTACAACATTTTTTCTAAATAAAATTTTTGTTATATTTAATGTAATAAGAGCAGATAATAATTCATAATAATGAAATCGCAGGAGGAACAATATGAAGGTAGTTATAGCAATAGATTCTTTAAAAGGAAGCCTTACGTCAATGGAAGCCGGATATGCAATTTCCGAGGGAATAAGACGTGTAGATACAGAGATTGACGTTGCAGTCCGTCCTTTAGCGGATGGTGGTGAAGGTACTGTGGAAGCTCTAGTATGGGGAATGAACGGTATCATGCAAAGTGTTATGGTTACAGGACCTCTTGGAACTCCAGTAAATTGTAAATATGGAATTATTGAAAGTACAAAGACAGCTGTTATTGAGATGTCCGGTGCTGCTGGTATCACTCTTGTGCCGGATGACAAACGAAATCCACTTTATACAACCACGTATGGTGTAGGTGAAGTAATTAAAGATGCCATTTCAAAAGGATGTAGACGTTTTATTGTGGGAATTGGAGGAAGTGCCACCAATGACGGTGGTATCGGTATGCTTCAGGCATTAGGTTTTGGTATTCTAGACAAAGAAGGAAAGCAGGTTGCCTTTGGTGCCCAGGGATTGGAACAAATAGATTCCATCACCAGTGATTCTATTATTCCAGAACTGGCTGAATGCGAGTTTCGAGTTGCTTGTGATGTAACCAATGTCTTATGCGGTGAACATGGATGTAGCGCAGTCTATGGACCTCAAAAAGGTGCTACACCATCTATGATTATGAAAATGGATAAATGGTTAAGTTATTATGCTGCACTTGCTAGAGAAAAATTTCCAAATGCCAATCCAAGGCAGGAAGGAACAGGTGCTGCTGGTGGTCTTGGATTTGCATTTTTAACTTTTATGAATTCTGTATTAGAATCAGGTATTAAAATTGTTTTAGAAGAAACTAACCTTGAACAGTTTGTGAAGGATGCAGACATTGTCGTTACTGGTGAAGGTCGTTTAGACGGACAAACTTCAATGGGGAAAGCCCCTATTGGTGTAGCTAGACTTGCAAAGAAATACAATAAACCAGTTATCGCCTTTGCTGGTTGCGTCACAAAAGAGGCAGTAGAGTGTAATAAGAATGGTATTGATGCATTCTTTCCTATACTACGCAGGGCTACTACATTAGAAGAAGCTATGAACCCAGAGAACGCAAAGATGAATATGATAGATACAGTTGAACAGGTATTTCGTCTGTATACTATGAAATAGGAGGAGACAAATGAATTACGATTTTTCAACACTAGGTGCAGTCATAGGAATGGTGATTGCCATCTTATTGATTATTAAAAAGGTACAGCCGGCATATAGTTTAATATTAGGTGCCTTAATTGGGGGTATTATTGGAAGTGGTGACCTGGTTCTTACCGTAGATACTATGGTAAGTGGCTCACAAAGTATGATTTCTTCTGTGTTACGTATTTTGACATCCGGTATTTTGGCAGGTTGCCTCATAAAGACTGGAGCTGCTGAAAAAATAGCAGAAGTCATAGTATCAAAATTCGGTGAAAAAAGAGCTGTCATTGCCATTGCACTAGCAACTATGATTATCTGCGGTATAGGTGTATTTGTTGATATCGCTGTTATTACCGTAGCTCCGATTGCTCTTGCTATTGGGAAAAAGTCTGGTTATAACAAATCTGCCCTTCTTCTTGCAATGATTGGTGGTGGAAAAGCTGGTAACATTATCTCTCCAAATCCAAATACCATTGCTGTTTCAGAAGCATTTAAAGTGGATTTGACTTCATTAATGATGAAAAATATTATTCCAGCAATCTGTGCTCTCGTAGTTACTGTAGTACTAGCAACATTTCTAGCTAAAAAAGGAGGAAGTTTAGTTAGTGAGGAGGATTTAGATAATAAGTCAAGTAAGGACCTACCTTCTTTTGTACGTGCAATAACAGGACCTCTTGTAGTCGTTATTATTTTGGCACTTAGACCTTTATTTGATATAGTAGTAGATCCATTAATTGCTCTTCCTCTTGGAGGATTAGTATGTGCTGTTTCTTGTGGATATGTGAAAAAATTTAGAGAATTTGCAGAGTTTGGTTTAAGTAAGGTAGTTGGTGTATCCATCCTTCTTATTGGAACAGGTACCATAGCAGGTATTATCAAAGCTTCTGCTCTTCAATACGATGTAATACGTGTGTTGGATATGCTTAACATGCCAGCATTCCTCCTTGCACCGATTGCCGGAATTCTAATGGCAGGAGCTACTGCTTCCACAACTGCAGGTGCTACAATTGCATCACAGACTTTCGCAGCTCCATTGCTGGAAGCTGGTATTCCAGCACTCTCAGCAGGCGCTATGATTCATGCTGGTGCAACTGTAATTGACTCCCTTCCTCATGGATCTTTCTTCCATGCAACAGGAGGAGTAGCTAATTTGAGTATCAAAGAACGTATGAAATTAATTCCTTATGAAGCTTTAGTTGGATTAACAAGTACAATTGTATCAGTAATTATATATCTGATATTCTAAATAGAGTAGTTTATAGTTGGTTAAGACTATAAATATTGAAGGTCAGAGGCACTAACTGTGAAGACAGCTAGTGCCTCTGACCTTTTGGGTTAAATAGTCGGCGAAAGCAAGTCCCATGAAAGGCAAGCTCTCGCATGAATCAAGCAACGTAGTGGTACGTAAGGCCTGATGGCGAGGGAGAGTTGTGTTGGTTTAAAAATTAAAGTAAGGGAATATATGTGTATTGCGCTACCCGAGGACAGAGGGTCTGTGCTGCCCTAGGACACGCTTCGCTATTAGGTGGTGTGAATCAAAAGTGTCGACAAAAAGATGTCGCCATTTTGGTTCTCACCATCTAATCTGCAATGCAAGCATTGCAGTCCTAGGACATGGCGTTAGTTTATGGGCTGTAATTTTTAAAGTAATATAGGATATAGATGCCATGACCAGGCCTAAGTACCAACGTGCTTGAACAGCCTTTCATGGAACTTACTTTCGCCTCCTATAATTTGATGGCTATGATGTAGAGGATGGGGAATTACCCTAGGACACACTTATCTACAAGATAACCATTGCAGTCCTAGGGCAGATATTTTAGCTTACGACAAGCACAAAATTTATTTTTCTTCATACAGTGGGTATAAGGCTAACTGGGATG
>JAEZQN010000346.1 GCA_023441145.1 Bacillota bacterium | reverse complement strand
CTATTGCTTTCACCTCATGACTTCGTCATTCGGTGATGGACATTCGCCAAGCTGATACTCGTGCAAGCACGAATCAGTTTGGCTCATTGTTAGCACAACAGAAGGCCCTAGATGGGGCATGGGGAATGGTTTTTTCATTCCACATATGCCCATCTAAGGGCCTTCTTAAGCGTTAGCGTATCCTATAAAAGGCTCAACCCTAAACCGCCAGATTTACTCCAGCCATCTAGCCTTACGTACCACTACGAGTTCAATTCAAGCGAAAGCGGGTCCCTCCAGAGAGGATTCTTCCGCCAAAGCAAAACCCCTAGGAAAAACATCTAACCTTAGTACCACCTTACACTTTAAAGCAGCTTCCACCTACAAACTCCCTGAGAATTGAGTTTTTCGGCACATCCTCACTGCTGATGCCAATGAAGTAATCCAAGAACTTAAGAAGCCTTTTGGCTTCAATATACTCTGGCTCATCCTTATTAATTCCAAAGAGGATTGGCTCCGCAAACTGCTTTAACACAGCCAATTCATAAATCATCGTACTGTTAAACATAACGTCTGCCTCTTCTTGGAACGGAAAGATATACTGCTCCTCACCACGGCGCACACTAGACCACATAGCAATCGTATTCTTTGCTGAGGTACCTCTTGTTCTAGCATCTCTTACCATACGGCGCAGTAAACGGCCGTCTGTAGTAGGAATTCTGTTATGCTCATCAATATTTAACTGTGTGAGAGCACTGATATAGATCTTAAACTTACTTTCCTTTGGTAAACTATAAGACAGCTTATCATTAAGTCCATGAATACCCTCAATTACTAAAATATCTCCAGGACCTAAAGTCTTATAATTTCCCTTGTATTCTCGTTTTCCTGTTTTAAAGTTGAAGCTTGGCAGCTCTACCGTCTTTCCAGCTAACAAATCTGTCATATCTTTGTTGAATTTCTCAATATCGATTGCCTCTAAACACTCATAGTTATAATTTCCGTACTCATCTTTTGGAGTGTCTTCACGATTACAGAAGTAGTCATCCACAGCAATTGGATGAGGATTCAAACCAAAGGTTCTAAGCTGAATAGACAATCTATGAGAAAATGTGGTTTTTCCAGAGGAAGAAGGACCAGCAATCATAATGAACTTTTTATCTGGCTGGCTTACAATCTGCTTAGCAATCTCTCCTATTTTTTTCTCCTGAAATGCCTCTTGTACAAGCATCAACTCACTTGCTCCACCCTTACAGATTTCATCATTTAGAGCTCCGACAGTATCAATACCCATCTTTTTGCCCCAGTCATTGGCCTCTTTTAATGTCCTATATAATTTTGGAGTTGGTTTATATTTCTCTAGTTTTGTAGGATCCTTTTTATATGGTAGAATCATGAGGAAGCCATCCTCATACATCTCTAGATCAAAATATTTTAATATCCCTGTACTAGCAGGCATATATCCATAATAATAATCTTCATATCCACCTAGATTGTAGATATTAGCCTTACTAACACGTCTGTATTTAAATAATTTTTGCTTATCGTACATTCCATAACGGTAAAATAGCTCTACTGCATCATCTGTATTGATAGAGTACTTTCGTAATGGTAAATCCTTTTCTACCATAAGCTGCATTCTCTTTTTAACCTTATCGAGTATTTGCTGAGTCAGTTTTTTCTTACCCTCCATTTCACAATAGAGCGCATTTCCTAGTGAAAATTCAATATATATCTTGTCAATATTAGTTTTTCCTACTTCCTGGTACATTGCCTTTAGCATCATTAAGGACATACCCCTAATGTAGGTTTTATGTCCTACATCGTCTTTTGTAGTAAGAAAACTGATTTTGCAATCCTTTGTAACTTGCTTTGGCAGTTCTCTTAATTTTCCATCTACAAAGGCCAGAATAATGTCATTTTCATAACTATTCTGAAATTCTTGACTAATTTCAAAAAGTGTAATTCCTTTTTCATATTCCCTTATTTGACCATCTACTTCACATTTAAGTATTTTTTTCATGAAATTCTCCCTTCCCTAAGTTATTTCATTTCTATCTTTAAATAATATGAAATGGACTTTCCTCTTTGGCAGTAATAATCTCAATTTCATTTAGTACACCCACATAATTATGGTCCGCTCTATATAAATAATCATATAGATAACTTCGTATAAATTCAACGAACAAATACTCTGTCCCAAAATGCCCTGCATCGATTATCATTAATCCTTCTTCTAGAGCATCTAATGCTACATGATGATCAATATCTCCTGTAATCAATACATCTACTTTGGCTCTTAGGGCATGCTTGATCATACTCTTTCCTGAACCAGGACTAATAGCAATCGTAGCCACCTTACGGTTCAAATTACCAGAAGCCTTTATATGTGAAAGTTTAAATACATTTTTTACAACTTGTATCAACTCTTCAAAAAGCATATCTTGATTTAAGTAACCATAACAACCAATTCCTGCTACATTCCCTTTGTTCTCTAGTTTATATACATCATAGGCCACCTCTTCGTAAGGATGAGCCCGAAGCATAGCCTGAATGGTGGAATCTAATTGTTCTCTTCTTACGATGGTCTCTAACCGAACTTCTTGGGCATAAGTCATTTTGTTTTCCTCACCAATGTAGGGCTTAGCTCCTGATAAAGGTTTAAAACTTCCAATCCCCTGAGCGCCAAAGCTACACCCAGAATAGTTGCCTATATGACCAGCATCCTCCTTAATAAAGGCCTGACGTACCAAGTCCACACTGTCTACAGGTACATAGACAACTAATTTGTATAACGATTCTTCATAAGTCTTATCCAATATCTTGGTATTGGTAATACCAAGCTGTCTAGCTGCCTCTCTAGCCATCACTGCCACATCAAAATTTGTATGCATAGCATAATGAGCAACCTGGTTACTAATTAACTTAATCACTTTTCTTCCCTGTGCATTGTCATAGGTCACTTTTTTAAGCGGAGAAAATATCATTGGATGATGGGTAATGAGTAAATCTACTTTTGCAGCCACACACTGGTCTACCACCTGTTCGCTAGCATCTAAGGCTACCATGATTTTGTGTATTTCTTGCCC
>JAEZQN010000218.1 GCA_023441145.1 Bacillota bacterium | reverse complement strand
CTACGCCCTGCTTCTTTAAAAGCAGAATCGACAGGGCTTAGGTGGGTGTTTTTTGTTTTTCTTGTATTAAACTAATAATGTACGTTCCTCTATTTAATCATTACTTGACATAACACCGCTGGACTATAGTAACGAACTAATTTCTCCTTTGAACCCCATTTCTTCTAGAAAGATTTGCTTAAATTGTTTTAAATCTGCTAGCTCCACTCGTTGTATGCCTTTAGTTAACTCCCTTAACTCTTCTGTACTCACCTGATCTTTTATTCTTTTTATGGCTCCAGATAGGGCTGCATTACCTATCTGATGATAACGTGTCAACTGGAAAAATGGAAGTAACCCAAGTAACATAGCATTCTCCAAATTAAGATGAGTTCCAAAGGCACCTGCGATCCATATCCCAGATAACTGCTGTACGCTTAAATCGGCCTCCATAAGAAGAATCTTAATTCCAGCACTAATGGCTGCTTTCGCTAATTGAAACTGCCTAATATCCTGTCTCGTTATATAAATGCCACTATCCTCGTCCCCATACAAAGCATATCCCATTTGCCCAGTTACTGGGTCCCTACTGCAGAATTCTTCCTTCAGATAACCTGTACTGTCCACAATTCCAGCCTTATATAAAGCTGCTATAGCATCTAGAATTCCAGTACCGCTAAGCCCTACTGGTTTAACATTGCCTCCCACTTGCAACTTGATTATCTTATTTTGATAAAACACCTTATTTATGGCACCTAAACCTGCACACATTCCATACGCCATAGAGCCACCTTCAAAAGCTGGACCAGCTGCAGTAGAACAAGCCACAAGAATATCTTCACCCTTTAACACCAGTTCACCATTAGTTCCTATATCCACCAATAGATGATATCCTTCCATCTTATTCATTTGAAGTTCAGCTAAGCATCCTACAGTGTCTGCCCCAATATGACCACCAATCATAGGGAGAATCTCCAGTGTGGCTTTGTCACCAAATGGAAGACCTAGCTCTCTGGCTAGTTTAATATCTCCCCCTAAATAGTCTGTTTGAAAAGGTGCTTTAGCAAGCTTATATGGACTTAAACCAGTAAAAAAGTGACACATGGCTGTATTCCCCACCACAACTGTCCTAATAATACATTGCATACTTAAGTTAAGGCATGCTAAAGTAGTTGAAAGATGATGCTTAAGTCCCTCTATTAGTTCCTGCTGAAGTATTTTTACTTTTGAGTCGTCTCCCTGACATGCACTAATTCTAGCAATTACATCTGCTCCGTATTTGCGAAGAGAGTTATAAAACTTGTCCTTAATGATAGGAGAGCCATTTTCTAAATCCAATACGACATACTCCATTGTTGTAGTTCCCACATCTAAAGCTAGTCCCAATTTCCTTGGTTGACTCTCCTCTGTAGCAACATCCTCAACACATATCGACTCCTCTTTCTCTTTATATAAATCAGGAAGGAGCACACAGGTATCTTCCTTCACCCTCATGAAACAAGCAAGTCTAATGCCCCGTTCTCTTTCCTTCTCAGATAATATAAGCACCTCTTCTTTTTCAAACTTTCGGTCATTTCCTTTGGTTACTAAAACCTTACATTTGCCACATTTTCCATGACCACCACAAGAAGCATCTACCATAAGCCCAGCTTCATAAATAGCTGCTAGTAAGGTAGTTCCTTCTTCCACAGATATTTGAATATTAGACGGTAAAAATAGTATATTCACTGGAAACTCCTTCTCTAAGAAAGTAATCATTTACTTATCTATTAGACAAAATTGACAATTTGCATGACTGTGACAGTTAGCACAGGGTGATATTATAGTATTCTCCTCTAATCCATAGATTCCTCCAATGAAAGAGGATAAAGGGTCTAACATATGTCCTTTTAATATTGCTAAATCTGGTTTTACTTTAAGAAAACTATAATACTCATGGATTTCTTTTATAGGAATAGAAAACAATCCTGGGCCAAAGTAAGGTGATACATAATTAAGCCCTACTCCAGCTTTTAATTTGTATAGGGAGGGTAACATCTGACTTCTAATATACTGTCTTGCTCCATCCATAAAGGAGTTTCTCAAAATTGGCAGAAGCTCTTCTTCTTGATTATCCCTCTGAGTTAACAAAAAGACGAGTTCACACAATATCCTATTGTCCTTTAGCTCCTTAGGGGTAAAATGAGGGGTTGTACTAAATGTATAGATTCCCCTTGGTATCAGTGACCTTCCATGGGTGAAGACATACTCTCTACCCCACTTAAGCTGCTTATGAATGGCTTTTTGATTCACTTCATTTTGACTTCCTAACGCTTTTTCATAAGCCATTAGAGCTTTATCTGTAATATATGAAATAATATGAGGATGTTCAAAGTCAAACCAGCCTTCCATAACAGTTCCCTTCTAAAGTACTTTATTTATCATTTTATTCCATTATATACTGAAAGACAACTACTAAACGATACAATCACACAAGAGCACCTTCTTACACACACCGAGTGGTGCACTTTGCCTTCGCGCAAAAAAATAGGAGTTCTGCAATTGCAGAACTCCTTAATCATTCTTGTTTGTAACAATACTACCTAACCTCTTTATTATGTGAAACACAAATCAAAGCGTAAAAGGTACACTGTAAACTACAGAGTGATTATAAAAGTGTTACGTTTGTAGCCTGTGGTCCTTTTTCTCCATTCACTACATCGTATTCTACAGCTTGTCCTTCAGCAAGGGATTTGAATCCATCCATCTTTAAGCCTGTGTAATGTACAAAAACATCGTTGCCTGCTTCATAAGAGATGAAACCAAAACCTTTTTGATTGTTAAACCACTTTACAGTACCTTTGTTCAT
>JAEZQN010000211.1 GCA_023441145.1 Bacillota bacterium | reverse complement strand
GATAGAGCAATTGTCTAGTGAGGAGAAGGACGCCATAGGTGAGATTTCCAATATTAGTATGGGAACTGCGGCTACTACCTTATCCCAGTTAGTCGATCGAAAAGTACTGATTACGACTCCAAAGGTTGAACTTTCAACATGGGAAGATGTATCAAACAAATTTGACAAGCCCTGTGTTTACATACAGATTTCGTACAAGTCAGGCTTGGATGGTAACAACATATTAATTTTAAAAGAATCAGACGTTCTGCTGATTGCAGATCTGATGATGGGTGGCGAAGGCAATAACATAGAAGGAGAAGTAAATGAGTTTCATCTAAGTGCCATAAGCGAAGCGATGAATCAGATGATGGGTAGTGCTTCCACGTCGTTATCTTCTATGATTGAACGAGTGGTAGACATCAGTCCACCAGAGTCACATCGTGTTCAGCTTGAGGAACAACTCAATGTTATGTATCCTCTTTGTGATGAGCCTTTTGTTAAAGTATCATTTAAAATGGAAATTGGTAATATAGTGGATAGCGAGATCATGCAGTTGTATTCGATTTCCTTTGCAAGAGATCTCTACAGTAAATTTTCTCACTCAGTTAATGGTTCTGTACCAGAAAAGAAAGCAGCAGAAAGTAGTAAATCAACCCCTAAACAAAGTATTCCGACTCAAAATGATATGTCGATTAATTTGGCAGATGATTATAATCAAATGGCTGGAATGCCGATGGGTGGTATGCAAATGGGCAGTATGCCTATGAGTGGAATGCCGATGGGAGGACAACCAATGATGGGTTACGTACCAGAAAATATGCAATATGGGATGGAAATGCATCAGGGGGTTAATGTTAAACAAGCTCAGTTTCAGCCATTTAATGCTAGAATTAATCCTCTTACCCAACAAGAGAATATTGAGTTGATTATGGATGTTCCACTTGAAGTAACAGTAGAGCTGGGACGAACTAATAAATCAATCAAAGAAATTTTGGATTTTTCACCAGGAACAATCATTGAACTAAATAAATTAGCCGGTGAACCTATTGATGTCCTTGTTAATGGGAAAAATGTAGCAAAAGGCGAAGTAGTAGTAATCGAGGAAAGTTTTGGTGTACGAGTAACGGAAATAATTAAATAGATAAAGGATGGGAGAAATTGTTATGGCAAAGAATATACTTATTGTTGATGATGCGGCTTTTATGCGAATGATGATTAAAGACATTTTAACAAAAAATGGCTATAATGTGATAGCAGAAGCTGAGAATGGTTTAAAAGCAATTGAAAGATATAATGAGACAAAACCAGATTTAGTATTAATGGATATTACAATGCCAGAAATGGATGGCTTACAAGCACTGAAGAAGATTAAAGGTGCTGATACTAGTGCAAAGATTATCATGTGCTCAGCGATGGGACAGCAAGCTATGGTTATTGATTCTATTCAGAGTGGAGCTAAGGATTTTATTGTAAAGCCATTTCAGGCAGAACGCGTTTTAGAAGCCGTGAAGAAAGCTATCGGCGAATAATTGGGGGCATCTATACGTGAAAAACTTTGTTTTTTTAGCGTTAAACGCTGATGGTGGAATTCTTGACTTGGTAGTTATCATCATTGTATTTATTGGGATTCTAGTAGCAGCATATTTTGTAACAAAATGGGTATCGACCTCTGGCTTAAATATGCAGAAGACTAAGAATATTAAGGTGCTAGAGGTATTCCGTTTAAATCAGTCTAAATACATTTATATTGTGGAAATGGGTAATAAAGTAGTTGCCCTAGGAGTGTCTAAGGATCACATTGAATGTTTGACAGAATTAGAACGGGATACTTTATTATTTTCCAAACCAGATAGAGGTCATGCCAGTTTTAAAGACTTACTAAAATTATCAAAGAGCAAGCTTGAGAAGAGTTCTTCTAATGAAGTAGAACTAGGGCAATCTGAGAAGAAAGAAGAGTAAGGTTATTTGATGAGTAAAATGAAGATAAAAACACGGAAAGCGATGCGGCTTTACATACTATTAGTTTGCTTGTTTGGCATCATGGTGTTAATGCCAGGAGATCAGGTTAACGCTACTTCAGTTACTACCCCAAGTAGCTCTCCTACAGTAACGGCTGGCACTTCCACATCAAATCCAAATGGGGACTTTAATCTGAATATATCGTCTAATGCTGGAAGTACAAGTCTTGCTAGCACTCTTCAGATTCTTTTGATCTTAACTGTAATTAGTTTGGCACCGTCCATTTTAATTATGGTGACTTCTTTTACAAGAATAGTAATAGTACTTCATTTTACAAGAACAGCATTGGGAACGAATACAACACCTCCAAATCAGGTGATTATTGGACTAGCCTTGTTTTTAACCTTTTTTATTATGGCACCGACGTTTACAGAGATAAATACAGTTGCAGTACAACCTTTAGTAAAAGGAGAGATAACACAAGAAGAGGCTATTGATAAAGGAATAGAACCAATTCGTAGCTTTATGTTTGAGCAGACTAACCGCAAAGATTTAAAGCTTTTTTTGAATATAGCTGAAGTGGATACAGAGAATATTGATAACATGGAAGATATTCCTACCACCACCTTAATTCCAGCATTTATTATTAGTGAATTAAGGATTGCTTTTATTATAGGCTTCTTGATTTACATACCATTTATTGTTATTGATATGGTTGTGGCGTCCACCTTGATGTCCATGGGTATGATGATGCTACCACCTACAACGATATCCATGCCATTTAAGATTTTACTGTTTATACTAGCAGATGGATGGAATTTGATTATTGGGCAAGTTGTTCAGACCTTCTACTAACTTAAGAGCAAGGAGTGTTAAATTGTGACTGATTCATCAGTAATGGAAATAGCGTATAAGGCAGTTTGGATAATTATTAAATCATCTGCTCCATTGTTATTAGTATCCCTTGTAGTAGGTTTGATTATCAGTATTTTTCAGACGGTTACCTCCATACAGGAGCAAACCCTTACCTTTGTACCAAAACTACTGGCGATATTACTTGTTGTAATTTTGTGTGGTCATTGGATAATGAATAACGTGGTTACCTTATTTGTGGATTTGATGACTAATTTAGACCAATGGATTCATTAACATGCTTAGGAGTACAGTATGAATATCACAGTAGAGAATGTAGAGTTTTATTTGCTTATATTGGTACGAATGTCAGCATTTATACTTACAGCACCTATTTTTAGCATCAAAAGCATCCCTTTTAAAGTAAAGTCAGCGATTTCAGTATTCCTGACAATGATTGTAGCCACCATTATTCCTATTGAAACCCTTACCTATACCTCTGTGTATGGTTTGGCAATGTTAGTGTTTAAGGAAGCTTTGGTTGGACTCCTGATTGGATTTGTAGCAAGCATTTGTACTAAAATAATTAGTTTTTCAGGGCAGCTATTGGATATGGAAATTGGATTTTCTATGGCAAATGAGTTTGATCCTATAAATCAAGCCCAGGTTACTGTTACTGGAAATCTTCTGACTTATTTAGTAATGCTAACCTTGTTAGTAACAGATTTGCATTATTACTTAATTCGAGCCATTATTTCTACCTATAAATTAATTCCGGTAGGAAAGGCGATTTTTTCATTTGAAATGTACAAAATCATGATGAAGTTTTTAGTGGACTTCTTTGTGATAGGTTTTCGTATAATACTTCCTGTATTTGCAGCTACACTAATTGTAAACACCGTATTAGGAATATTAGCTAAAGTATCGCCACAGATGAATATGTTTGTAGTGGGATTTCAGTTAAAGATACTTGTGGGGTTGCTAGTTTTGTTGGTTGTAGTAAAAATGCTTCCAGGAATTACAACATATATTGTAACAGAAATGAAGGACATGATGGAATATATGATAAAAAGTATGGCAGGTTCCTAGAAGGTACATAGAATGAAAATGGAAAACAAGTTATTAATGACCTATAATCTGCAGTTTTTTGCAGATGGACCAGGTGGAGAAAAAACCGAAGAACCAACTACTAAAAAGTTGGGAGATGCTAGGAAGGAAGGCCAAGTAGCCAAGAGCCACGAGATTATTATAGGAGGCTCCTTAGTAGCAATTTTTCTTGGGTTAAAGTTATTCGTTGGGTATATTGCTAATCATTTTTTAGAATCATTTCATAAGTATTATGGTTCCATTAATACTGTAGTAGATGATCCGTTTGACATGGGACAAGCCAGTACCCTAGTAAATGATGCAATAACCGACATTATTATAATAGGCCTACCACTTATGTTGGTTGCTTTAATAGCAGGGTTTATAGTAGTTGTAGTTCAGGTTAAGTGGGAGATAACCACTAAACCTTTAATGCCTAAACTTAATAGAATAAGTCCATTACAAGGATTTAAAAGAATGTTTTCTAAGGCAAAGATTTTTGAGTTAGTTACGGCTATTGTTAAAATTGGATTGATATTTCTGTTGGTTTATTATGAACTGAAAGACAACCTAGGCTTTTTAGCACAGCTATACAATGTGACTTTACAGCAAGGAATCGCCTTGATAAGTAATATCGTCATTAGTCTTGGACTAAAAATTAGTTTTATTTATCTCATTGTTGGTGTAGCAGACTTGTTTTATCAAAAACGAAAGTTTAAGAAAGATATGATGATGACCAAACAGGAATTAAAAGATGAGTTTAAACAGACAGAAGGAGACCCTCAGATTAAAGGTCGTATAAGACAGAAGATGCGCGAAATGTCGCAAAGAAGAATGATGCAGCAATTGCCTGAAGCAGATGTGGTAATAACCAACCCGACTCACTTTGCTGTAGCTCTTAAGTATGACAAGAACTCGTCTAAGGCACCTGTTTTAATTGCAAAGGGTGCAGATTATGTAGCTGCCAAAATAAAAGAGGTAGCAAAGGAACATGATATTGAAATTGTAGAAAATAAGCCTCTAGCAAGAATGTTGTATTTTAATGTGGAACTTGGTGACGAGATTCCTCAGGAATTATATCAGGCTGTGGCTGAGGTGCTAGCTTATGTGTACAAGCTAAAACATTCCTAGCATCAAATGAATATGAAATTTCGAATACTTTACATAGATTGTAACAAAGGGAGGAGCCTGAAATGAAAAAAGCGGATATATTTATTGGCTTATATTTGCTAGCAGCCATTGTTTTTCTGATTATACCAATTCCCTCCTGGTTGTTAGACTTTTTACTAGCCCTTAATATTTCATTATCCCTAGTCATTATGTTCAACTGCTTATTTTCCCAAGAGGCATTGGACATGTCTAGCTTTCCAACCTTACTTTTATTTACTACTATCTTCCGAGTTGGACTTAATGTATCCTCCACAAAGTTGATTCTTTCCACAGGTAAACCAGGAAACGTTATTGAAACCTTTGGTAACTTTGTTGGTGGCAATGATATTGTAATTGGAGCAATCATCTTCTTTATTTTGATTATCGTACAGTTTATCATTATCAACAAAGGTTCGGAACGTGTGTCAGAGGTTACTGCAAGATTTACACTGGATGCTATGCCAGGTAAGCAAATGGCGATTGATGCAGATTTAAACGCAGGGGCTATCACAGATGCTCAAGCAAGGGAGCGAAGAGAGAAGCTTCAGATGGAGTCTACCTTCTTTGGAGCTATGGACGGTGCTACCAAATATGTAAAAGGAGATGCCATCGCAGGCCTTATTATTACAGTAATAAACATTGTTGGAGGACTTGCTATTGGATCCTTAAATAAAGGGATGTCACTGTCCGAAGCGTTAGACACCTATATGATCTTTGCTATTGGTGATGGTCTGGTTTCCCAGATTCCATCCTTACTTATATCCTTATCCACAGGTATTATTGTGACGAAGGTTTCTAAGGAAGCTGATATTGGGGAAATTCTTGTTAAACAACTTTTCTCCATACCAAAGGCATTATATTTGGTTGGTGGAAGTATGGCCTTTCTAGGTATTGTTACACCACTAAATACTTTTGTTTTTCTATTATATGGTGGACTTTTCATACTTGCTGGATATCAGATTCAACACCGTATCGGTGTGGTTGGAATAGAAGAAGAGGTTGCCAAAGATGAGATGGGTGCCGAAGAAATACGTCGACCAGAGAATGTGGTATCTCTACTTCAGGTTGATCCAATTGAGTTAGAGTTTGGTTATGGTATTATTCCACTTGCAGATGTTAATCAGGGTGGAGATTTACTTGATCGTATTGTTATGATACGTCGCCAGGTGGCATTAGAATTAGGCTGTGTGGTTCCAATGGTTCGTCTTCGTGACAATATACAGCTGAATCCAAATCAGTATTTGATTAAAATCAAAGGGGTCCCAATTAGTGATGGAGAGATTTTATTTGACCATTATATGGCTATGAATCCAGGTTATGTAGAAGAGGAAATCACCGGAATTCCTACTTTTGAACCATCCTTCCATTTACCTGCTATATGGATTACTGAAAGCCAGAGAGAAAGAGCAGAATCCATGGGTTACACTGTTGTAGATCCACCATCTATTATTGCAACACATCTAATGGAAATGATCAGGAGAAATCTAGCAGATCTGTTAAGCAGACAGGATGTACAGAACCTGATTAATAATATAAGTGAAGCAAATGCTACTTTAGTAGGGGAGCTTGTTCCAAAGCTTCTTAGTGTTGGTGAGATTCAGAAGGTACTACAAAATCTATTGCGAGAGGGTATCTCAATTCGCGATTTGATTACCATCTTTGAAACATTAGCAGATTATGCTACTACAACGAGGGATACTGATGTACTTACTGAGTATGTAAGGCAAAGCCTAAAACGGGCAATCACTAATCGGTTTTTCCCTGAGATTGAGAATAATAGTGTTGTTACCTTAGATCCTAAGATAGAACAGGATATCATGGCTTCTGTGAAACAGACAGAACAGGGTTCTTATTTAACACTAGAGCCAGACAAGGTGCAGTCTATTATGGAGTCAGTGAAAAATCAGACTACTAAGCTTGAAGATTTAGGGAAAACACCAATTATTATAACATCTCCTATTGTGAGAATGTATTTTAAAAAGTTAACATTAGATTATTATAAGGATTTGGTGGTGCTTTCCTATAATGAAATAGACGCTTCAATCGAATTACAATCAGTAGGGATGGTGACTATTTAATGGTTATTAAGAAGTATCAGGCAGAGACGGAAAACGAAGCCATGATTCTTGTAAAAGAGGATTTAGGAAAAGAAGCCATAGTAATGAATATTAAATCCATCAAGCCAAAGGGTGTTTTTCGTATGTTTCGTAAGCCTTTCGTTGAGATAACTGCTGCTTATGAAGAAAATGGTGGATTGAAGAATGCATCTCAGACACCACCACCTATAAAAGAGGCGGGATTTAACAAAGATTATGAGCAGGCGTTACTACGAGGGGATATTCTTGCTAATGTTCCTGAAGTTAAGGATAGTAAGAATCAGGATAGTAGTGCTATTGAAGTTAAGCTAGATAACTTACAGACTATGCTTGAAAAACAGATTGTCTTAGAATCTGTGAAAAATTCTGAAGAAGAAAAGGGTAATGTAAGTATTTTTGACAATGCCTGTGTAAAGTTAATCGTAGATATGCTAATAGATAATGATGTAAGTACTGAGAATGCGGAAGGAATAATTAAAGAGGTAGAAAATCGTATCACTAAGGATACTACCATTGATAACATATTATCCCATGTATATCAGAAGATAGTATTAAAGCTCGGTCAACCAAAGACCATTAGTTTGAATCATGAGGGAACCAAGTTTATCTATTTTATTGGACCAACAGGAGTAGGTAAGACCACAACTATAGCTAAGATTGTTTCTAGCATTACGCTAAAGAATAAGATTAAGGTAGCTTTAGTTACTCTAGATACCTACAGAATTGCTGCAGTTGAGCAACTTAGAACCTATGCCAATATCTTAAATATTCCTCTTCGCGTTGTTTATTCTAATAATGAATTAAAAGAGGTCCAAGAGGAGTTTAAGGATTTTGATTTAGTTTTGGTAGATACCGCAGGACGCAGCCATAAAAATGAAGAACAGGTTGCTGAAATAAAGGAAATGATAGAAACCACCCCAGAAGAATTAAGAGAAATATATCTAGTGCTAAGTATAACAACCAAATATAAAGATTTGGTACAAATAACAGACAGCTATAGGATGATTACAGATTATAACTTGATATTTACTAAGTTAGATGAGACAAGTTCCGTAGGTAATATATTAAACTTAAGATTGCTAACCGAGGCTCCATTATCCTATACAACATGGGGACAAAATGTTCCTGACGATATTGGTAAAGTGAATGCCCAAAAAATTGCGAAGCAATTGCTAGGAGGTATGGATTAGTGGATCAAGCAACAAATTTACGTAATTTAATCAAGCATCAAGATGTAAGACAACATACCGCTAAAATCATAACTGTAACTAGTGGAAAGGGTGGTGTAGGCAAATCTAGTCTTTCTATTAATCTGGCAATAAGCTTAAGTAAACTGAATCAGCGAGTAGTTATATTAGATGCTGATTTTGGGTTAGCAAATATTGAAGTTATGCTAGGGGTACGTCCTACATATAACTTGACAGCTTTAATTTATGAGGGAAAGACCCTTAAGGATATTATAACTCCAGGTCCTTATAACATTGGGTTTATATCTGGAGGTTCTGGTATTGCTGAGTTAACCAATCTTGATAGTGGACAGTTTGCCAATGTTGTAAATAAATTGTATGAACTAGATGAGATAGCAGATTATGTCATTGTAGATACTGGGGCAGGAATTACAAATGGTTTAATGAGTTTTATAGGAGTTAGCGACAGAACATTATTGGTGGCAACACCTGAACCGACATCTATTACAGATGCTTATGCTGTTATGAAGACAGTAAATCGAAGTTTCCTAAAAACAGATGACAAACCAACCATACAAATGGTAGCAAATCGTATCGCCACATATGAGGAAGGTGGAGAATTATACTCCAAACTTCATAAGGTTGTAAGTAGATTTCTTTCTGTTAATTTAACCTATCTTGGAGGTATATTACAGGATGCTAATATTGTAAAAGCAGTCATGGCTCAGAAGCCTATATTGGTCCAGAATCCTAATTCCCCAGCAGCACAAGCAATTATGGATATTGCATTAATGATATATAATGGGGAACAGGTTGAGCAGAAGGACCGAGGTGGCGTAAGACAGCTTTTTAATAATATGAGATTCTCAAGATATTAGCATAT
>JAEZQN010000206.1 GCA_023441145.1 Bacillota bacterium | reverse complement strand
AGAACATAAGGATGAATATCTTTTTTATAAAACGGATCATCACTGGACTAGCCTTGCAGCCTATTATGGATATGAAGCTTGGGCAAAGAAAGTGGGAGTCGAGTCTTATGCTTTGAATCAGTTTGACCGTAAGGTAGTGTCAAAGGATTTTTGGGGCACCACCTATTCTAAGGTTAACATAAAAAAGGAAGCAGATAGTATTGAATTATTTACACTAAAGAATGGACCAAAGCTAACCATGTCAGTAAAACAGGATGGAAGTGATGTAAAAAACAGCATATATGATATGGATAAGTTACAAGAAAAGGATAAGTATACTGTGTTTATGGGTGGCAACAATTCCTATGTGGAGATAAATTCTGATATCCAGAATGGGAAGGTGCTTCTACTGGTTAAGGATTCCTATGCCCACTGCTTAGTTCCTTTCTTAGCTAATCATTATGAAAAAATAATCATGGTAGATTATCGTTACTTTAATAGTAGTACGAAGAAGCTCATTACGGAAAAACAAGTTACGGATCTGCTGATATGCTATAACGTACTTAATTTTGCTACAGACAAAACTCTTATAAAAATTAATAAATAGCATAGAATTGTAAATAAACTGTAAGGATTCGGTTATTTACAAAGACTTTATTTTCTAATATAGTAATATTATAGGGGATGAGTTAGCGCTTAGAATTAAGGAAGTGAGAGGTGATGAGCATGAATATTGGGTTGTTTACAGATACCTATTATCCTGAAGTAAATGGTGTTGCTAATTCTGTATATACATTGAAGACGGAGCTAGAGAACCAGGGACATAATGTATATGTATTTACCACAACTACTCCAGGTGCACCTAAGCATGAATATAACGTATTTCGCATGCACAGTATGCCGTTTGTTTTTATGAAAGAGCGTCGGGTGGGAATGGTATATCAACGTAAGCTTGCTGCGTTAGTGCGTAAGTTGAACTTGGACATTATTCATACCCATACGGAGTTTTCACTTAGAGTCTTTGCTCTTATTATGGCAAAGGAATTGAACATACCTCTTGTGCATACTTATCATACCATATATGAGGATTATACTCATTACTTTGCCCCAATAGCTATATTGAACAATCGGGCAAAGGCTTTTGCTAGATTTTATACAAGAAAGTGTTGTAACTTCGTAGAGGAAGTGATTGTACCTACTGAAAAGGTAGAAGATTTACTTACAAGTTATAAAGTGATTCGTAACATAAATGTAATTCCTACTGGAATAGATTTGAAGAAGTTTTATAAAGGAAATTTTACAGAAGAACAGATACTTGAAGTGCGGAAGCGTTTTCATATTACTCCCGAGCAAAAGGTTGTTCTTTATCTTGGTCGTGTTTCGCCAGAGAAGAATATTGGAGAACTGTTAAAGGCTATGCCAAGGTATATGAAAGAACATAGTGATGTTCGTTTTGTAGTGGTAGGGGCTGGACCAGATTTGGACAATCTAAAGAAATTGGCACAGGAGCTGAAGCTGAATGATTCTGTTGTTTTTGCTGGACAGCAGCCTTGGGATGAGATTGCCCTTTATTATCAACTAGGAGATGTGTTTGTAAGTGCTAGCCAGAGTGAAACCCAAGGCTTGACTTACTTTGAAGCTATGGCAGCAGGACTCCCTGTTGTTGCTAAAAAAGATCCTTGCTTAAATGAAATTCTAAGAGATGGATATAATGGGTATGCTTTTGAAACCCAGGAGGAATTTTTAGAGGCACTAGATAAAGTATTATACGGGGCTGAAGGAATTCCTTATGGCCATAATTCAGAATTGATTATGAAACCATATTCTACAGAAGAGTTTGCAAGAAATGTAGAAAAAGTATATCAAAAGGTTGTAACTGGTAAAGCTATACCTGTTGAGGTATAGAGGAGTAGGGAGGATAAAAGTTGATAATAGATAAGGGGAACGGCGTAGATAAAAGAGGTAAAAGAATGAATATAAGTTCACTCATACTATTACTATTAGGTTTAGGAACGCTTGTTTATTTTATGATATGTTATTCTTATGCAGGGTTAAGTGCATCCTTTACTATTGTATGGGGAATCGTTGGAGTAGCTAGTATTGTATCTGGAGTCATACTTAGAATATTATGGTTACGTGGTTTTATCTGGCCAACTTGGATTAGGGTAACGACTTTGGTTGTTGTAACCCTTGGAATAGCTATATTTATCTGTGCAGAATCTGTTATCCTGTATTACAGTAACCAGGATGCTCCAGACGAAGTAGAGTATGTCGTAGTATTAGGAGCTAGAGTAAATGGAACACGTATTACTGGTTCTTTATGGAGAAGACTAAATACTGCAGCAGATTATTTAAGTGAGGAGAAAAACAGAGATGTCAAGGTAATTGTGTCTGGTGGACAGGGGCCAGGAGAGGACATTTCGGAAGCTCAGGCTATGCACGACTACTTAGTAGAGAAAGGGATAGAGAAGTCCAGGATTATTATGGAGGATAAATCTACGAATACCTATGAAAATATAGAATTTTCAAGAAAAATAATAAATAATGATAATGCAAAGGTTGCTATTGTAACCAACGGATTTCATATTTACAGGGCTACATCTATGGCAAAAAAACAAGGAATGACGGAAGTTTATGGACTGTCTGCCTCTTCTGATCCAATAATGAGATTTAGCTATTACGTTAGAGAGGGATTTGCAGTCATTGCCTACAAACTAAAAGGCAGTATGTAAAAGTTTTATGAAATGACATTAGGTGAGAAATAAAATGAGTGAAAGAAGTAAGAAGGCGGTAGAGCTATTTAAGCAAGGATACAATTGTAGCCAAGCAGTATTTGTGGCATTTGCAGATTTGTATGGAATGGATAGGGAGATGGCACTTAGAGTAAGTAGTTCCTTTGGAGGCGGAATGGGTCGTATGAGAGAGGTCTGTGGAGCTGTATCTGGAATGTTTATGGTGGTGGGGATGGAAACTGGTAC
>JAEZQN010000093.1 GCA_023441145.1 Bacillota bacterium | reverse complement strand
GGACCATACATAGGACGACAAGACAAAGGGAAAGAAGTAGGATGGTAATTTTAGATTGGTGAAGCTGGAGTTGAGGTTTTTTAATATGATAGAACAAGTAAAATGCCTCCTTCCTTACATAGGACTTGTATCAAAAAATAGTAGCTAACATAAAGCCCTAGTTTAAATATTATATGTGAGGAAAGGAACATTATGCCTAATATTTAGGAACATTTAAGCTTTGATTTAGGAAAATAAAAAAACATTTATAAGAAAATACTTGTTATTGTGCGAAAAAAACTTGTATGCTATAATACATTGAATGATGCTAAAAAGAGCTAGTAAGCCGATTTGGCTTGACTAATAGACAGGTTACAGGAGGAAAAACATGTCTGCAATAGACCAAAGTAAAATAAGAAATTTCTGTATCATAGCCCACATTGACCATGGTAAATCTACTTTGGCAGACCGTATTATAGAAAAGACGGGATTACTGACCAGTCGTGAGATGCAGGCACAGGTCCTAGATAATATGGACTTAGAGAGGGAACGTGGAATTACTATAAAGGCTCAGACCGTTCGTACTGTTTACAAGGCGAAAAATGGAGAGGAGTATATCTTTAATCTGATTGACACTCCAGGTCATGTTGACTTTAACTATGAGGTATCACGAAGCTTAGCTGCCTGCGAAGGTGCTATTCTAGTGGTGGATGCAGCTCAAGGAATAGAGGCCCAGACCTTAGCTAATGTTTATCTTGCTTTAGATCACAACTTGGACATTATGCCAGTAATTAATAAGATTGATTTGCCAAGTGCAGACCCAGAGCGTGTGATTAATGAAATAGAGGATGTTATTGGATTAGAGGCCCATGATGCACCAAGAATTAGTGCTAAGATGGGGATTGGAATTGAAGAGGTACTAGAACAGATAGTGGCAAAGATTCCGGCTCCTTCAGGTAATGTGGATGAACCACTGAAAGCCTTGATTTTTGATTCTCTATATGATTCCTATAAGGGAGTAATTATTTTCTGTCGTATCTTTGATGGGGTAGTAAAGAAAGGGACTAGAATTCGAATGATGGCCACAGGAGCTGAGGCTGAGGTGGTAGAAGTAGGTATCTTTGGAGCTGGTCAATTTTTACCTTGTGAAGAGCTTAGAGCGGGTATGGTTGGTTACATCACAGCTAGCTTAAAGAATGTTAAGGATACTCATGTAGGTGATACTGTTACGGATGCCCAGAATGTATGTAAACAGGCCCTACCTGGTTACAAGAAGGTAAACCCTATGGTATACTGCGGTCTTTATCCAGCAGATGGTGCAAAGTACGCAGATCTTCGGGATGCCCTAGAAAAGCTTCAGTTAAACGATGCTTCCCTTCAGTTTGAGCCAGAGACTTCTATTGCCTTAGGATTTGGATTTCGATGTGGGTTCCTAGGACTCTTACATTTAGAGATAATACAGGAACGTTTGGAGAGAGAGTATAACTTAGATTTGGTTACGACGGCTCCGGGTGTTATTTATAACGTAATTAAGACGGATGGAACCAAACTCCAGATTACAAATCCATCCAATCTTCCAGATCCATCTGAGATTGATTACATGGAAGAGCCAGTAGTTAGTGCAGAAATTATGGTTACTACAGAGTTTGTGGGATCCATAATGACGCTTTGTCAAGAGAGACGTGGAGTTTACCTTGGTATGGAGTATATGGAGGAAACGAGAGCGTTACTAAAATATGAGTTGCCACTAAATGAGATTATTTATGATTTCTTTGATGCCTTAAAATCTAGAAGTAAAGGATATGCCTCCTTTGACTACGAGTTAAAGGGTTATGAAACTTCTAATCTAGTGAAGTTAGATATTCTTATTAATAAAGAAGAGGTAGATGCCTTGTCCTTTATTGTTCATGCGGATACTGCTTACGAACGTGGTAGAAAAATGTGTGAGAAGTTAAAAGAAGAGATTCCAAGACAGCTGTTTGAGATTCCAATCCAGGCGGCAATTGGTTCTAAGGTTATCGCGAGAGAGACAGTAAAGGCGATGCGTAAGGATGTTCTTGCAAAATGTTACGGTGGTGATATCTCCCGTAAGAGAAAGCTGCTTGAAAAGCAGAAGGAAGGTAAGAAGAGAATGCGCCAGGTGGGTAACGTAGAGATACCACAGAAGGCATTTATGAGTGTTCTAAAACTGGATGACAATTAATATATAGCAAGAGGGGTGCCCCACTTATTAGTGAGGCACCCCTCCCTAGGTTATACAGGCGGCTGTTGTAAGTCCCATAAAAGGCAAGCTTTCGCATGAATCAAGCAGCGTAGTGGTACGTAAGGTCTGATGGCGAGGGAGTTAGTGGATTTTAAAATGTAGACGTGTTGCTAACCTTTCGTAGGATACGCTTACGCTTAAGGCAGTAAGAGGCAAAAGCCTGGCAAGGAGATGCCGGTTTTTGCTTCTTATCGCCTTATGTGCAATGCAAGCATTGCATCCTACGAAAGGATTGCTTAGGCTACGGCCTTCATTTTAAAGCTATGTCTGTGTAGACGCCATGACCAGCCCTAAGTACCAACGTGCTTGAGCAGCCTTTTATGGGCTTACTATGCGCCGCCTATAGTAAGGAAGGGCTAAGTTTTAGTTGTTTATATTACTTTAAAATATATGAAGTCTATTTTCATTTGCTATGTATGGTGTTAAAATTAAAGTAACAAGTAAACAATACATATTACTAAAGCGATTTTGTAGGAGGAAACACTATGGAGGGCATTTTATTATTTTTAATTATTGTTGGTGTTATTAGTGCGGTAGCAGTAAGAGGAAAAGCATGGGAAAGATGGATAGATAAGCATAAATCGGAGAAGGAATAGTCAAAATTACAAATTTGTAGGAGTTACAAGATTTAAATAAGTATCACTATTATTAGAGTTAAAGGCACTTTCCAAAAAGGGAGTGCCTTTTTTATTATGTGATCAACGCTCTTATTTCTTTTTGTCCTTTAATGTAAACAGTATGCCAAAGGTAAATCGGTAGAGAGAAGATACTAAAAGAATTCCTAATGCAATGGAGCCTGCTGTGCCAAGGGTACCTAGGGCAGAGGAGGCGAATTGCATAATTTCTCGATTGATGCAATATTCCATCGTTCGGTATAAATCGCCACCTGGTACCAATGGAATAATCGATACAATGAGGAAGGTAGTAGCTGGTACCTTTACAATTCTTGCAAGTGTTTCTGAATAGATGGAAGCAAATAGACTAGCAAGAAAACATTGCATAGCTATACTATCTACTCCAGAGCTTAGGCTAAAGACAAGAAAGGTAATGGTCCCCCCGATGGCAGCATAAAGCATATAATAGGCTTTTATATTAAAGCTAATAGATATAGCGATACAAGCTAAAAAGGTTAAAATTGATTCATACAATAAAGTCATGATACACTCCTTAACGCAATAGGGATAATGCTACACCAGAACCCAAGGCAATACAGGTAGCAATTAAAAAGGCTTCGAATAATCTTAAGGTACCAGATAGTAAATCACCTGCAATAAAATCTCTTGCAGAATTGGTGATAGCGACTCCAGGCACTAATAGCATAAAACAACCAATAATAATGGAATCATAATGAAGTGATACACCAAATCGATAAGGTACAACAGCAAAGACGGCAATGATAAAGCTGTTAAATATAATAGTAGTAAAGAAGTTCATTTTAAATTTCTTCATTACAGTGGTGTTAATCTTGATCAGTGCGCCGATAACTAAGGCCCAAATAGCATCAAAGGCACTTCCTTTATAAAATAAAGTAAAGACGCCTGCTGTTAGACAACTTGAAAACAGTTCAAAGGATAGTGGATATCGTTTGAGATTCCCAATGAGTTCGAGCTGTTCATTGATGTAAGAAATCTCAGGCTTATGTTGGGTGATATAGCGGCATAAAGAATTGATTTTCACAATACGATCAATGTTTTGACCGCGATGTAAGACTCGCTTTGTTTTTGTGTAAGTAATTTGATCTTTTGTCGTAATTGAGATAATAAGGTAGTTTGGGATAGCAAATACATTAATATCTGCTACGTTATCGCTATATGCTTTAAGTACATGGGTAACAGAGTCCTCCACCCGATAGGTCTCGGCTCCATTTTTTAATAGCTGGAATCCAATTTCTGTTGTAGTAATTAATAATGCTTCGTAATTCATAGTCGATTCGATCCTTTATGATATTGGAATGACGATCGCTTAGAAGACCTAATAATGGGTCGACTTCATTAGGCGTCAGAAACTGAAGTATAACACAATTTCTCTTACCTATAAAGTATCCAGATATAGGTTAATTTAACCAAAAACGAAACGATGCTATGTTTCCTATAATATTCATGTTATTATAGAAAGAAAAATAGGAAATGGGGTGACTGTATTTGTTAAAACAACCCTTAGGAATCTATGTGCACATACCTTTTTGTGAGAAAAAGTGTGACTATTGCGATTTTTTATCTGGTCCCTATACCAATGGGATAAAAGTAGAATATATAGAAGCATTACAACGAGAGATTAGAGCTTATGGAGAGCTAAAAGAGAAGTATCAGGTGGTTTCTATCTTTTTTGGTGGGGGAACCCCAAGTAGTCTAGAAGGAAACCAGCTGATACAGATACTTGAGACTATTTATGATGTGTTTGAAATAGACAAGGCCAAGGTAGTAAATGGGCAGCAGGATATTGAGATTACCGTAGAAGCCAATCCTGGTACCCTTTCTAAGGATAAGCTTTATACTTATCAACGAGCAGGGGTTAACCGTTTAAGTATAGGACTTCAATCTACTAACAACATGGAACTGAAACATCTTGGGAGAATTCATACCTATGAGGAATTCTTAGAAAACTATCAACTTGCTAGAGAAGTGGGTTTTACCAATATTAATGTAGATTTGATGTCAGCCCTACCTGGACAGACTATGGAAAGCTTCGAGGATACTTTACAGAAGGTAATAGCACTTACTCCTACTCATATTAGTGCTTATAGCCTAATCATTGAGGAAGGAACTCCATTTTATGAAAGATATGGAGAGGATATGCCAGAAGAGAATCAACTTCCAGGGGAAGAGTTAGACCGTACAATGTATAGTAGAACAAAAGAATTACTAAAAGCAAATGGTTATGAACGGTATGAGATCTCGAATTATGCTAAGGCTGGTTATGTTTGTCGGCATAACAGTCTTTACTGGAATGGAACTGATTATATAGGTTTTGGTTTAGGAGCCTCTTCCTATTTAAGGCCGGTTCGGTATCATAATGAAACGGATATGAGTAAGTACCTAAGTGGCTTAAGTAATGTGACAGATGCTTTTAGTATAGAGAAAACCCTTCAAAAGGAGAGAGTCGAACTGACGAGGGAAAACCAGATGGAGGAATTTATGTTCTTAGGACTTAGACTAACGAGAGGAGTTTGTCTCGAGGAATTTGAATCCCTTTTTGGACTCTCTATTTATGAAATCTATAAGGAAGTAATGAAGTCTCATAAAGAGGAAGGTCTTTTATGGGAATATGAAGATGGGGACAAGAGATATCTAGCCCTTACGGAGAAAGGTTTGGATCTAAATAATTACGTCATGGCTGATTTTTTGCTCCTCCAATGATTTGGGTGATTTATCGCACTGCGGTGGTATGGATAAGGTCACTGATGTGTACCACCACAGGCGAAGAGTTTTCAGAAAGCTCTGTGTTTAGGTTTCAATTGTTATTTTACCAATCCTTTGTTCTTGACGTAATCCAAAACAAAGAACACAAAGGAACATATCAGTAATATAAATACTGATAAGATATCCCATATGTCAAGAATAGGTTCTGAAATCATTCTGGATAATGTGATATTGATAAGTAGTGTAAATGGGATGGATAGTATAAAGGTAATTCCAACGGCCAGTAGTTTACGTATTCTTCGCCAACTAAATATCAAGAATATAAACCATATGTACACTAGTGAAATGAATGCAATTACTGTACCTATAGAAAAAACATGTTTGTCGTTTGTTAGGTCACCCAAAATGTATAAATAGGGGATAATAAAGATGCTGATGGATATTAGACATCCGAGGATTCCTTTCTTCCCTAAGATAATGATTGGGAGTGATATAACCCAAGTAAAGATAATTGAACTTATTGGAATGAGTGACCATGTTAAATTATCATTTATGGCAGCATCGCAAATAGCACATACGAGTATTCCAATCAACAGGGTAGCTGAAAACACTATAGAAATAATTACATTTTTTGTTATATTATTTTCATCTTTTCTTTTTAATGCAAGTAGATTTTCATCTACTTTTTTTTCATAATTCTCCAAATCAACTTCTTCCCCACTTAATAATTCATTTACTGTGATACCTAATATTTCACATAGTTCTAACATGATAGAGGAATCAGGCATACTTTTTCCTGTCTCCCATTTAGAAATAGCTCTATCTGTGATGTTCAACCTTTCTGCTAATTGCGCTTGAGTTTTTTTTTATCCTTACGACATTTCGCAATAAACTTCCCAATTTCAACTTGGTTCATGGCAGTGCCTCCTTTCTTCTGTTACTGTATACCTATTAGTCCATAAATTACACGAACTATAGGTTGAATCATGGAACTCAACCTATGGTTGGGGAGTAATCTTAACCCATATGGTCCTATTCCAGTTCTTATCTAAGCTAATTGTTCTAATTATATCATGACAGTTCCTAACCTGCATTAACGTTTCTATTATGGATACTTAACAAAACCTCTTATTAGGTGCCAATAGTGATTCATATAGAAGGGACTTAGGGCTTCTTCCAAGGGTTCTCTTTCCTAGTAAAATATTCTCAAAAATTTCTTGACAAACAAAAAGTAGAGTGATATCTTATCTATAAAGATGTTAGCACTCTAATAGGTTGAGTGCTAACAACATAGAAAATAGAGCATACTATATTTTATATTGTTTCTATCATACCATCTCATATAGGAAGTGATGAATTGAAGTTAGACGATAGAAAATTGAAGATTTTACAGGCTATCATTAAGACGTATTTAGAGACAGGAGAGCCAGTTGGTTCTAGAACCATTTCTAAATACACTGACTTAAACCTAAGTAGTGCAACAATCCGTAATGAGATGGCTGATCTAGAAGAAATGGGATATATTGTGCAACCCCACACGTCAGCAGGAAGAATTCCATCAGATAAAGGCTATCGACTTTATGTGGATACCATGATGGAGGATAAGATCCAAGAGATCGACGACATTAAAAACCAGTTGAGTGAGAAGGCAGATAAGATAGAGGTATTGTTGAAGCAGGTAGCAAAGCTACTAGCAGTAAATACCAACTATGCAACTTTAGTATCAGCGCCTCAGTACAAACACAAAAAGGTAAAGTTTATACAGCTGACAGAGGTAGATTATAATCAGCTTCTTGTGATTATCGTTATAGATAGTAATGCGGTCAAGAATAAGATGATTCGTACCTTAAATCGTGTAGATAAAGAAATGATACTAAAGCTTAATATTGTATTAAATACTTTTCTACAAGGCCTAGATTTAACTGAAATCAGCATGTCAATTATTCAAAAGATGAAGGATCAAGTTGGAGAATACAGAGATTTGGTAAGTGATATTTTGGATTCTGTGGCAGAAGCGCTTCAGGAAGATGAAGATCCTCAGATCTATACCTCAGGTGCAACAAATATTTTAAAATATCCAGAATTGACAGAAAAGGATATGGCTTCAGAGCTTCTTTATACTTTTGAAGAGAAGAAACAACTCACCAATTTGATTAGTGATAAGCTGGTGGATGAGAATCAACGAGGCATTCAGGTTTACATTGGTAATGAAACACCAATTCCTTCTATGCATGATTGTTCTGTTGTTACCGCAACCTATGAGATAGAGGAAGGTGTTTACGGCAAGATTGGAATTGTAGGACCAAAACGAATGGATTATGAAAAGGTAGTCAGTACCCTGCAAACCTTAATGGTTCAGCTAGACGAGATATTTAAGAAGAAATAAGAAAAGCTGGGAGAAAGGTGGTTAAGTCGTGGGAGAAAAAGAACGAAAAGAGGAAGATACAATGAAGGATGAGAAGACGCCAGTGGATTTTGAAGAAGCTCTTGAGAATGCACTAAATCAAGAGGAGACAAGTAACACTGAAGTCACAGAGGATAGTGATTATGATGCTTCTGTAACGGAAAATGAAGTAGATTCTGAAACAGGAGAAGGGGAAGAGAAAAAATCCAAGTCTTTATTCAAAAAAGATAAGAAAAAAGACAAAAAGGATCAGCAAATAGAGGAATTAAATGACCGCCTGATGCGTAATATGGCAGAGTTTGATAACTTTAGAAAGCGTACTGAAAAAGAAAAATCTATGATGTTTGAATTGGGAGCAAAGGATATTGTAGAAAAGATACTTCCTGTCATAGATAACTTTGAAAGAGGTCTTGCTTCTATCTCTGAAGAGGAGAAGGAAGGGGCTTTTGCTAAAGGAATTGAAGCCATTTATAAGCAACTCTTACAAACATTAGAGGCGGCTGGTGTAAAACAGATTGAAGCCCTTAATAAAGAATTTGATCCAAACTTCCACAATGCGGTAATGCATGTAGAAGATGAGGAATATGGTGAAAATGTTGTAGTAGAGGAATTCCAAAAGGGTTATATGTATCGAGAGACGGTAGTTCGTCACAGTATGGTAAAAGTAGCTAACTAGAATTGCATACTTTTAGACAGTATCTAACAAAATATTATCAGAAATTCACTTTAATTAGGAGGAATATATTATGGGAAAAATTATTGGTATCGATTTAGGAACAACTAACTCATGCGTTGCAGTTATGGAAGGTGGTAAACCAGTTGTTATCGCTAATACAGAAGGCGCTAGAACTACTCCATCTGTTGTTGCTTTTACAAAAACAGGTGAAAGACTTGTAGGTGAGCCAGCAAAACGTCAGGCTGTAAC
>JAEZQN010000090.1 GCA_023441145.1 Bacillota bacterium | reverse complement strand
ATGAATTCATAAACAATATCACAGCCGTGGTATTGTAATTAGCCTTGTCTTTGTTTGTGTTTTGGATTTTCGCAGATTACTCTGATAGATCCTTTTCTTTTAATGATCTTGCATTTTTCGCAGATCGGTTTGACTGATGATCTTACTTTCACAGTAAATCTCTCCTTTCAAAAAGTCCACTTGCTATTATACCAAAATCAGAAGCAAAAAGCAAGTGAATTTTTACTTGTCACGCCAAATAATTCTGCCCTTTGTTAAGTCATAAGGAGAAAGTTCGATTGTTACTTTGTCTCCTGGCAGAATACGAATGAAGTTCATTCTTAATTTGCCACTGATGTGCGCTAACACTTTGTGGCCATTTTCCAGCTCAACCTGGAACATTGCATTTGGTAGTTTTTCTAATACTGTACCTTCAACTTCAACTACGTCAGTCTTTGACATCATTTACCTCCTAAATCATAACTTGACCTACTGTCTTACATTACCATTGTTTTCCGGATCAATTTTCGAATATGTGCATCTAGTAGATTGCTCCTGACCTGAGTCAGTTCTTCAAATCCCTTAGAATCTGCAATACATTGCACATGTTTGACCTTTTTCTTTTTTGGCTTGCTTAAAGGTCTACATTTTCCATCCACAAGATATACATATTCATTTTCGACATTTATTATTACAAAAAGATTGTTTTTATCATGCCCAGCTATTGATTTCACTATTGTGCCTATTCTTAAGTTATCCATAGTCTTTACCCTGCTTTATTATTTGTATAAGCTAAGAATCTCTGGCTCTTCCTCAGTAATTAACACCGTATTCTCATAATGGGCAGACAAGGATTCATCTTCCGTTACAACAGTCCAATCATCCTCTAGCCAGCATACATCACATCGTCCCATATTTACCATTGGTTCAATGGCCAATGTCATTCCTGGTTGTAGACGAATTCCTCGCGTTTTCTGTCTAAAGTTAGGAATCTGTGGCTCTTCATGAAGCGCTTTACCTATACCGTGTCCTACTAAGTCTCTAACACAGGTATATCCATGGGCTACTACATAATCTTCAATGGCGGCAGATATATCATGAAGATGATGACCTGCCTTGGCAAACTTGATCCCTTCAAAGAAGCCTTGCTTCGTTACTTCCATGAGACGCTTAGCCTCATCTGTAACAATGCCAACTGCATGAGTTCTTGCAGCATCTGAGTGATATCCTTTATAGATAACACCCGCGTCTAAGCTAACAATGTCTCCTTCGCGGATAATTCGCTTTTTACTTGGAATTCCGTGTACTACTTCATCATTTATCGATACACAAATGGAAGCGGGATAACCATTATAGTTTAAAAAGGATGGAATACAATGATAACTCTTAATGAGATCAAAACCCTTTTTATCCACTTCGTAGGTAGTGATTCCTGGTTTTATAAACTGCTCTAGCTCTTCATGAACAGCCGCCAGAATCTTCCCTGCCTCTCGCATCAATTCTATCTCTTGTTTTGATTTTATTGTTACTGACATAATATATGGTCACCTACGATTATTTCTGTAAAATATCAACTATTTCTTCGAATAATTCCATTAAATCCTTAGTTCCATCCACATCCACTAGAATACCTTTTCCTTGATAAAAATCTACTAATGGTTGTGTCTGTTCATGGTACACATCCAGACGTTTTTTCACAGTTTCTGCCTTATCATCTTCTCTTAAAATAAGAGAGCCACCACAAGCATCACAGATACCTTCTACCTTGGTCGGAATGTTTACAATGTGATAAGTTCCACCGCATGCAACACAGGCACGACGACCTGACATACGCTTAATAATAAAATCATCTGGAACTTCAATATTAATTGCGTAGTCCATCTTCTCACCAATTGCAGTTAACGCCTTATCTAATGCTTCTGCTTGAGGAATGGTACGTGGAAAGCCATCTAAGATGTATCCATTCTTACAATCCTCTTGCTGTAAACGGTCTACGACAAGATCTACTACTAATTCATCTGGTACTAATAGACCCTGGTCCATATAAACTTTTGCTTTTGCACCAAGCGCAGTACCATTTTTAATGTTTGCCCTAAAGATATCTCCAGTAGAAATATGAGGTATTGAAAACTTCTCCGCAATCCTTTTAGCCTGCGTCCCCTTACCTGCACCAGGGGCCCCCAACATCACTATCTTCATTAACAAAATCCTCCATCTAGTAAAATTTATCTTAAAAATTTAGTTTACTCTGGCTTTATTCCATGTTCTCTGAAAAGTGAACAGTGAAAAGCGAAGAGCAAGTTATTCCACTTATTCACATTATTGTCATAAGTTATACACACTATTCATATAAATAAACATTGGTGTCATATATCTGCTTTACCCTTTTCACTATCCACTTTCCAAACTATAAGTCTATTACTTACATATATATCCATTTCTATCTAAACTTCTAAAAACACAAGAACCCATCGCTTTAAAGTAAAGCGATGGTCTTCTTATGTAGAAAATCTATTTAGTCATTTAGAAATCCTTTATAGTGGCGAACAAGCATCTGTGATTCTATCTGTTTTATGGTTTCTAGAACTACACCTACAATAATGATAAGGGATGTTCCACCAAAGGAAACCTGTGCTCCAGTAATACCCTGAGCAATAATAGGAATTACACAGACAATAGCCAGTCCAACTGCACCGATGAAAACAATATTATTTAAAACTTTATTTAAGAAGTCGGAGGTAGGCTTACCTGGACGAATACCAGGAACAAATCCACCATTCTTTTTCATATTGTTTGCAATCTCTGTCGGATTAAATGTAATCGTTGTATAGAAATAAGCAAAGAAAACCAACAGTACTAAATAAAGAATCAGACCAAGAGAATATTTAAATTCACTTAAGCTCTTAACATTAAACCAAGAACCAGTGTTTAATAACTTCAGAATCTTCTGACCAATGCTTGCATCTACGCCAGACGCAGCTTGTACATTAAAGAAACCTGCTATCAATCCTGGGAAGGACATAATAGAGCTTGCGAAGATAACAGGGATAACACCAGCGGTATTAACCTTTAATGGAATATGAGAGGATTGTCCTCCAACCATCTTTCTTCCCTGAACCTTTTTCGCATACTGTACTGGTATCTTTCTTTGTCCACCATTTAAGATGTTAATCAAAACAACTAATGCAACTAAAATACCAGCAATTAAGACAATCGCAACTATTTTCTTCACCATATCAGGTGGAGTAATAACATAATTCACAACTAAACGAGCAATGTCTTCTGGAACCTTAGCAAGAATATTAATTGCTAAGATAATAGATATACCATTTCCAATTCCCTTGTCGTTAATCTTCTCGCCTAACCACATTAAGAAAGCAGAACCTGCTACTAATGCACTGATAACAATAATGTAATCAGTAGCGCTTGTTAACAATAACTTAGGATCAGTGCCTGAAGAGAAACCGAATGCCATAGCAGTACCTTCAATGATTGCTAAAACAATTGTAAGGTATCTGGTATAGGTGGCAATTTTCTTTCTTCCAGTCTCACCATCTTTTTGCATTTCTTCTAGACTTGGTATAGCAATTGTCAACAACTGCATAATAATAGATGCAGTGATGTAAGGTGAAATGTTCAATGCAAAGATAGATAAACTTGACAATGAACCACCTGTTAATGTATCAAAGAATTTTAGTGAATCATTGCTGCCGAATACATCGGCAGCTGTTTCACTTATTTTATAGAGTGGTAATTGAGATCCAAGTCTTACAATAAGAAGTGCTATAAAGGTAAAAATAATTTTACCTCTAATATCTTTTATTTTAAAAGCATTTCGGACCGTATCAAACATACTAAATCACCTCAGCATTTCCACCAAGAGCTTTGATCTTATCTGCAGCACCAGCACTATAAGCATTAACCTTCACATCAAGCTTCTTAGTTAATTCTCCATTTCCTAGGATCTTAACTCCGTCTTTAGGGTTTTTTACAATACCAATTTCCATTAAAGATTCTACAGTTACAACTGCACCATCTTCAAATCTATTTAATACATCAACGTTGATACCAACGATTTCACGTGTATTTCTGTTTGTAAATCCTCTCTTAGGTAATCTTCTATATAAAGGCATCTGGCCACCTTCGAAACCTACTCTAGGAGCTCCTGAACGAGCTTTTTGACCTTTATGACCTTTACCTGCTGTCTTACCATTACCTGAAGCATGACCACGACCTCTTCTAAAGCTGTCGCTTTGTTTAGAGCCTTCAGCTGGACTTAATTGTGATAAATTCATCCTGCGCACCTCCTTACTCGTTTTTTACTGATTATATTTCTTCAACCTTTACTAAATGTCTAACTTGATTAACCATTCCTCTTACAGAAGCATTATCTGGCATCTCAACAGTCTTGTTAACTTTACGAAGACCAAGTGCTTCAACAGTCTTTCTGTTCTTTGGAACGGCACCGATTGTAGATTTTACTAAAGTGATCTTTAATTTTCCTGCCACAAATGACACCTCCTAAACATTTACAAAACCTGCAGTTCAAACTCCGGTTTAGCCTAAAACTTCTTCTACAGAAAGGCCACGAAGTTTAGCAACTTCTTCAGGAGTCTTTAACTGAGATAAGCCTTCGATTGTTGCAAGAACTACGTTTTGCTTATTGTTAGAACCTAAAGACTTAGTACGGATATTCTTGTATCCAGCTAACTCTAATACGTTACGAGC